>JAGQTR010000386.1 GCA_020438915.1 Mycobacterium sp. | reverse complement strand
CGGTCTTGGTCATGGTGTGCCACTGATGTTGCAGCCGGCCGGTATTGAGAATGAAGGGGTAGCCACCGGAAGGCGGGTCGGCAACCTCGGCGGCAGCAGCATGCGGACGTGGCAGAAAAGTCGCGCGCCGCGACGGTGTGGGAAATGCCAGCCGGGGCCGACGCCCGTCGGCGTCGGTGTGGAGATCCTGCGATACACCGTCGTTGAGGTAGCGGATCGGATTTCGGTCAGCGCAATCCCCCGCACTCCCCTCGGGATCAACCCTCGGCGGACACGGCCACTGCACCGGATCTTCGCGTAGCCGTTCGTAGCTCACTCCCCGCAGGTCGTACCCGGTCCGGGGATTGTGGAACCGGCGGATCTCGTCGAAGATCTGTTCGCTGGACTTGTAGGCGAACTGATTCCCAAAACCGAGATGCTGAGCCACGGCGCTGATCAGTTCCCAGTCGGGACGGGCGTCCCCGGCCGGCGCAATGGACTGTTGCAGCAGCGTCAGAGTTCGCTCGGAGTTGACCATGACAGCGTCGGCTTCGGCCCATAACGCCGCCGGCAGCATGATGTCGGCGTACCGATTCGTGGCAGTGTCAGCGTAGGCATCCTGGGTGATGACCAGTTCCGCCGACTTCAGCCCGGCGATCACGTTATCTCGATTAGCAACGCTGGCAACGGGATTCGTGCAGATGATCCACACCGCCTTGATCTGTCCAGCTTTCAGCTGCCGGAACATCTCGATGGTTCCGGGGCCGACGTCGGCCCGAATGGTTCCCGGTGGCAGTTCCCACTGCTCTTCGACGAATGTCCGGTCCTGCGCGGACAGCACCGACCGCTGTCCCGGCAGACCCGCTCCCATGTAACCCATTTCGCGCCCACCCATGGCGTTGGGTTGACCGGTCAATGACATCGGACCACTGCCCGGCCGGCAGATGGCTCCGGTCGCCAGATGCAGGTTGCAGATCGCGTTGGTGTTCGCGGTGCCATGGGTGCTCTGGTTCAAGCCCATTGTCCAGCAAGTCATCCAGTCCCCGGCTGCGGCGATCATCTCCGCGGCGGTGCGGATGTCATCCTGGTGCAGACCGGTGATCGCGGCAACCCGATGCGCAGGGTAGTCGGCCAGGAAACCCGGCATGGCTTCCCAGCCCTCGGTGTGATCGGCGATGAATTCCCGGTCGATGGCACCGTCACAGACCAGCTGGTGCAGGATTCCGTTCAGCAGTGCCAGGTCCGTGCCGGGCCGGATCTGCAGGAACAAGTCGGCCTTTTCCGCGGTGGCGGTCCGGCGCGGATCGACGACGATGAGTTTGGCGCCCTGCTTCAGACGGTCGGCCATCCTGAGGTAGAGGATCGGATGACAGTCTGCCATGTTCGACCCGATCACGAAAAACAGTTTTGTACAGTCGAAGTCGGCGTAGGAGCCCGGTGGTCCGTCGGCCCCCAGCGACTGCTTGAAGCCGGTGCCCGCACTGGCCATACACAGTCGCGAGTTGGACTCGAGATGCACCGTGCGCAGGAATCCCTTGGCCAGCTTGGTGGCCACATACTGCGCCTCGATCGACAGCTGGCCGGAGACGTAAAGCGCGACGGCGTCCGGGCCGTGTTCGTCCACGATCGCCCGCAGTCGTCGGCCCGCTTCGGCCACCGCATCATCGACGTCGGCGGCCACCGGATCGGTGGCGCGCGATGGACGCAGCAGTGCCGCCGTCAGCCTGCCGTCGGTGGCCGCCATCATCTCGGCGTGGGTAGCTCCCTTGGTGCACAACCGTCCGAAGTTGGCCGGATGCAGCTTGTCCCCGGACACCTTCGCGATCACCGGCAGACCGCTGGCGGCGTCGGTGCGGGTCTCAACCGAGATCCCACACCCCACACCGCAGTAGGAGCAGGCGGTTCGGGTCAGCATTCCGCTACCGGCCGGCGTGCTGGCTGATCACACACCGGCCTGCCCCATCCGGGTGCTCTTGCGGAGGTAGCAGAACCAGGTGACCCCCAGCAGCAGGATGAAGAACGCGATGTAAAACTGCAGGGCGGGCTCGATGTTGCCGAAGCGCGACTTCGACCAGGCGTATGCCAGCGGAACGATGAACCCCCCGAAAGCGCCCACCGAGGAGATGATGCCCAGCGCACCGGCGGCCTGGCGCCGCATCTGCAGCATGGTCAGCGGGTCACCGCCGTGGTCCTCGCCCTTGATTCGGAAGATCTTGGAAATCATCCGGTAGGTGGAGCCGTTGCCGATCCCGGTGGCGATGAACAGGAACATGAAGGAGATGAAGAACACCGGCATGTTCACCGCCTGCACCGACCAGAGCGCACCAGCGGCGCCTGCCGCCAGCATGACGAAGCTGACCGCGGTGATGCGCGCGCCGCCGACCCGGTCGGCGAGCCTGCCGCCCAGTGGACGGGCGATCGAGCCGATACCGGCCCCGACGAACGCATAGGCCAGCGCGATGTCTCCGCGGTCGAATACCGCTTTGAGCAGGGTCGGGAATGCCGCGGAGTAGCCGATGAACGAACCGAAGGTGCCGATGTAAAGCAGTGACATGATCCAGGTATCGGTGTGTCGCAGCGACTCCCACACCGGCTTCACGTCGGCCTTGGCCTCGCTCAGATTGTTCATGAACAGGAATGCGCACACCGCTGCCGACACCGCGAAGGGCACGTAGAACAGCCCGGCCAGGGACAGAGTTACGCCGGCTCCGATGGTGACCACGACGGGAATCACCTTCTGCGCCACAGCGACTCCGATGTTTCCGCCAGCGGCGTTGAGTCCGAGTGCCCAGCCCTTCTCGTGCTCGGGGTAGAAGAACGAGATGTTGGCCATCGAGGAGGCGAAGTTGCCCCCGCCGACACCTGCCGTGGCGGCCACCGACAACAACAGCCAGAACGGGATGCCCGGATCGGTGACCACCCAGGCCAATCCCAGGCACGGGATTATCAGTAGCAGTGCCGAAATCACCGTCCAGTTGCGTCCCCCGAAGACCGGGACCGCGAAGGTGTAGGGCAACCGCAGGAACGCACCCACCCCGCTGGGCACCGCCACCAACCACAACGCTTCGGTCGTGGTCAGTGCCCATCCCGACGCCGCGGGTGCGCCGTCGGCTGCCGCGGTCATCTGTACGACGACGATGCTCCACAACAGCCACACCGAGAATCCGATGTGTTCGGCGAAGATGGAGAAGATGAGGTTGCGGCGCGCGACAGACCGTCCGCTACTTTCCCAGAATTGCCGATCTTCGGGACGCCAGTCTTCGATCCAATATTTGCCGTGATGTCGCGCCGAGGCCGAAGTCGCGACAGCTTGGGTCGATTCGCTGTCGGTAACGGTCATGATGCCTCCTGTGAGAGCTAGGTCCGCGAGCTCTTCCCAGGTCTACTGACGGGGCATTCCGCATCGATTGCACATGCGTGACCGCGATGAAAACACGGGCTCACAGCCCGGGGTGGCTCACCGTGAGGCGATCGGCCTCGACATTCGCACGTCGATGTCGGTGCTCGTGCGGTCCTCACTGGCGGTGGGGGTATGCGAATCGGGTGCTATGCCAGCTGTGCTTGCGTGCCGCAGCCGCTATCGGTGTCGACGCACCGGGCCGACCCGCAAGGGTGGCGATGGGACACCGGATACCGCAGTGTCGGGGGTTCGGACGGTGACGGGGATCTGGATGGGCCCGCCTGCGCGACGATCCACCGGTGTCCGCGCCTGCCGCCGGTGGGGTGGCGGTGTGACGGTGAAGTTTGTCGCACGGTCGTATTCGGCGCGGCGGACCGGGTCACGCAGCAGGGCGTAGGCGGCCACGACTTCTCGCAGATCGTCATCCGCGGTTCGTGAGGCTCGCGAATGGCGGGTGTCGGGGTGGTGGGTGCGCAGCCGGGTGCGGTAGGCGTGGGCAATCTCGGCCTGGGTTGCCGTTGATGACACGCCCAACACCAGGTAAGGATCCGGTTTTTCCGGTTTCTCGTGCGACGCCATGGCTGCTACCTCCCCAGAACAAGGGTGCGGCGACTCCCGCTGTGAGGGACGCCCGGGCGGGCCAACGGTGGCTACCGCGGCCCGCCCGGGCGTGGCAACGACGTGGTGCACGGGTCCACTTCGGATATGCCAGTGGAGGTGGCGGTGCGTGCGCAGACCGACTCTTCAGACGTGGGAGCCGGAAGCGGTGACGCGACATCGGGGTCATGGTGTCCGGCACCGGCGCCGTTGCTGATTGTGATTCGGCGAGGCATCACCTCCCTTGTTCGACAGTGTCTTTCAGCAGTTCTTCCCGAAGCGACGGAGGAGACCGTTGGGTCGCCCAAATCGACGTCGCCGGCCATGGCCGTAACGGCCACCCACGACAGTCGTGTGCTATCGCTTGACTTGGCCACCGCCGCGGGGTGGTGGTGACGGCAATGCCAGGCGGAGCGGGCCGGGGCGCGGGAAGATCGGCGGTCAGGTCGGTGCGTCCACGCCCCGAAAAGGCCACATCCTGTTGCAGGCGTATCCATTCGGCCTCCACGATCGCCGCCGCCTCATCAAGCAGGCTGAATCCCCATGCGGTGGTGGTCGCCATCTCACGTACCTCCTTCCCGAATGCTGTGCCCCGGCCCAGCCGGCGAGGTGGACCGATTAGGCGTTGATGGCCTGATTCGCCTCGCTGCTGATCTGGATGCGGCGCGGTTTGGCCTTCTCGGCCACCGGAATGGTCAACCGGAGCACTCCGCCGCTATAGCTGGCCTCGATGGCGTCGGTGTCCAGCGTCTCGCCCAGGAACAACTGCCGGCTGAAGATGCCTCGCGGTCGCTCCGCAGACACCATCTCCCGGTCGGAGTCCAGGTCGGGGCGCTCGGCGTGAACAGTGAGCACATTCCGTTCGACGTCCAGATCCAGGGACTCCTCGTCCACCCCAGGCAAGTCGAACTCGACGATGAACCGATCGCCCTCACGCCAGGCGTCCATCGGCATCACCGCCGGACGGGCGGCAGTGCCTAGCACCTGCTGAGCGAGGCGATCGAAGTCACGGAACGGATCCGTGCGCATCAACATGATCTCTCCCTCCTTACGCAATTTGGTTGGCCGGGTGGTAGATGATCTATGTCATCTGCCATAACTTTCTTATAGCACTGGTTGAAGGTTCGTGCAAGGATGACTGTGAGACTTTGTTTGGTGGCGAAATGGAGCAGTCAGTGCCTGAGGATGATCCGCCGGCGCTCTCGGCTCGCGGCGTGTACGGCATCTCGGTGGCGTCAGAGCTGAGCGGGATTGATCCGCAGACGCTGCGCCTGTACGAGCGGCGCGGGCTGCTCACTCCCGCCCGCACCGACGGCGGCACCCGCCGCTACAGCGACGCCGACCTCGATCTTCTGGCGCGGATTAGCGACTTGGTGGACCAGGGCATCAACATCGCCGGGATCGCCCAGATACTTCACCTGCAACACCGCAACAGTGAACTGGAGTCCGACAACAGCGACCTGAAGTCGGAAAACGCCCGCCTACGAGCCGACACACCGACCACGAGCAGCAGGCCCCAAACCCGCTGACGATCTGCCGCTGCGGATCTCCTCCGAACGCCGATTCGCCGGCCTACAAACCCGCATCTGAGTCAGTTCCGGCCGGGTAGCTTCATCACCAGCTGTACCATCGGCAGCAGAGATTTTTGCCACAGCGTGTCCGGAATACCAAATGGCGCATCGAGATTGAGCACGCGAGCCGTCGCGATCGTCTGCGACTCGGTGTATTTCAAGAGCCCCTCGGGACCATGCCGGCGGCCGACACCAGATAATCCCATTCCACCCATCGGCGCGCTCAAGCTGCCCCAGGCGAACGCATAACCTTCGTCGACGTTCACCGTGCCCGACCGCAGCCGGGCAGCGATCTTCTCACCCTCCGCCGTCGAGCCCGCCCACACGCTGGCGTTGAGCCC
>JAGQTR010000385.1 GCA_020438915.1 Mycobacterium sp. | reverse complement strand
TCGTAGTAGCGCCGTAGCCGCAGCCTGCCGTCCGACGTCTCCAGCAGCGGAAACGCCGCAAACGCCGGCAGGTCGCGGCCGTCGTGAAAGACCAGTTCGGTCTCCAAGCCGCCGTCGGTCACGAAGAGTCCGCTGCCTTGCAGTTGCGGCAGGTCTGCGTGCCGCGAAGCGCCGTTGGCCTGATCGCTGCTGATGGTCATGGTTCACTTCCGGGCGATGTAGTAGTTGTTCAGCGGGTCGGTCTCGTTCTCTCGCACCTGCACGTCGTCGAACCCGGCGTCGGCCAGCATCGAGAGCGCGAGCTCGCGGCCCCAGCAGGTGCCCAGCCCATCGCCGTCAAGCCCCAGCGACACCGTCATGCAATGCATCGTCGACGCGGTGTACAGGTAGGGCGCGAATGGTTGGCCGATATTGTTCTCGAGTTGGCTGGAGGCTTTGATGTCGACCATCAGGAAGACACCGTCGGGCCGCAGGGCGCGGTGGATGTTTGCCAGCACCTGTGCGGGGTGCGCCTGGTCATGGATGGTGTCGAATGCCGTGATGACGTCGAAGGTGTCGGTCCGGCGGTCCTCGGCGACATCGGCCGACTCGAAGGTCACGTTGGCCAACCCAAGCCGTAGAGCCTCCGCGGCTCCCGTAGCGAGGCCCTCCTGGGAAAAGTCGATGCCGACGAACCGGCTGGCGGGGAAGGCGGCGGCCATGAGGTTGACGGCGTGGCCACTGCCGCAACCGAAGTCGGCTACGTCAACCCCGGCCGCGAGCCGTTCCGGCAGCCCGTCGACCATTGGCAGGATGCCGGTTATCAGCGCGGCGTCGAACACTTCCCCGCTCTCTTCGGCCATCAACGTGTGAAAGCGCGGATACTCGCTGTAGGACAACCCGCCACCGTGATGAAAGCAGTCGATGACTTTCTGCTCCACCTCGCTCAGCAGCGGAATGAACTGCGCTACACGTGCGAGATTGTCCGGACCTGCTGCCCGGGTCAATACCGCGGCACGGTGTTGAGGCAGCGAATACGTCTGTGCCGCAGGGTCGTACTCGATAATCCTGCCGGCGACCATCCCGCCGAGCCATTCCCGCACATAGCGTTCATTCAGTCCGCCGGCATCGGCGATCTGCGCGCTGGTGGCCGGCGGAAGCCCGGCGAGTGTGTCGAACAGCTTGGTTTGGTGGCCGATCGACAGGAGGATCGCCACACTGGCGGCGTCGATCGCTTCGACGATTCGTCCGGCGAATTCCTCGGTGGCCTCTGCTGCGACGGTCGGCGGCTGGTTGAGTGTCGTCATGAGTTGACGCTAGCCCGCACGGGTTGTGCCGGCTATCGGTTACACGATGCATGTCGGCGACCGGCCCGTGGTGCAAACTATGCAGGCGTCGCGACCAGCGCGGCCACCAGATGACTTCCCACGATATGGCTAGCCATTTTGGGTACGGTCGAACGACGTCCGCCGCAACAGACTGGAATCACCGTGAATAAACCCCTGGACCAATTGGGCCGAGCGTTGGCCAGAACGCCGGACGGTTTGAAAGGCCGTGATCCGGAATTCATTCGCGAGATGCTGCCCCGGTTCTGGCTGGCCGCCCAGATCTACTTTCGGGCGGAGGTGAACGGGTTGGAGAACGTGCCCGACGAGCCGGTGCTGTTCGTCGGTAACCACAGCGGTGGATCCAACACACCCGACACATTCGTGTTCACCCTCGCCTACCACACGTACTTCACCGTTGAGGGCCGTCCGCTGGTCGCGGTGGCTCACGAAATCGTCGTACGCATGCCGGTAATCGGGGACATGGCACGCAAGTTCGGCATGGTGAAGGCCGGGCAGACCGCCGCAGCAAATCTCCTTCAGCAGGGCGCCAACGTGCTGGTCTACCCGGGCGGCGACGTGGAGGCGCTACGTCCCTGGCGGGATCGCAACAAGATCCTGTTCGACGGCCGGAAGGGCTTCCTGAAACTGGCCCACGCGCAGGGGGTCAAGATCGTCCCGGTGGTCGCCAAAGGCGGCCAGGAGACATTCTTCGTGTTCAACGACGGGCGAAGGACCGCGAAACTGCTGCGCTTCGACAAGTTGCTCCGGGTGAAGACTTTGCCCATCAGCCTGAGCTTCCCCTGGGGACTGTTGCCGGGAGACCTCCCGCACATCCCGTTCCCGGCGAAAATACGCATGCAGGTGCTGCCGCCGATCGACCTGCGCGAAATGTTCGGCGATGATCCGGACTGGGATCGGGCCTACGGTTATGTAACCTCGGCGATGCAGGTGGCGCTCTCGGATCTGGCGGCCAAGAACGTCATTCCGGTGCTGGGCTGATGGGCGCGGTCACCAGAACGACGCTGGTCCACGCCGGGCCCGACGAGGTTGCGCAGGTGGCGACGGACCCCGACGCAGTGTTGCCAATCATAGGTAGCTTCGGCAGGTTTGAACGCATCGAAAGTCACGCGGACGGCTCGCAGGAGTGGGACCTCTATCTTGATGTCGGGACAATCCATGTGGGCGGCCGGGTTCTGGTCGAGCCACCCTCCGACGGTTCGCTGGTTTGGCATTCCGTGCGCGGCACCATGCACGACGCCCGAATCGTAGTGTCACCGGCAACCGATGGCACAACGCTGGCCATGACGATCTCGGTGAAGTTCGCGGGCAGGCTGCTCACCGGGTGGATCACCGGCGTGCTGGCCGATCGCATACTCGCCAGACGTATCGAAGCCAGCCTGCAACAGCTGCGCCACCGCATTGAATACGGCGGCTGATCCAGCAATTCAGACGGCGTGCGGAATGCGTGGTCGGGCAACCCGACCCGCCGATCCACAATCGCGGCTAATGCAGGACGTGGTGCTCGCGGGCCCAGGCCACCGCCGCAGTTCGCGAGGACACACCGGCCTTTGCATAGATGTTGGCCAGGTGCCGGCCGACAGTCTTCTCACTGAGGTAGAGCTGCTGCGCGGCTTGGCGATTCGTCGCGCCGCCCGCTATGCATGCCAATACCTCGCGCTCGCGGCGGGTCAGCCCTCCGGGTGAAGGGGCCGCGCAGATACCCGCCGGTTCCACGCCGAGTTGGGCATAGATGGCATCGGCAGTCGCAGCGTCCGCCGCGGCGGCATCGTTGTGGCCCAACCCGCGGCGGGCCAGCGCCATCCATTCGTACACCTCGGCAGTGTCGTAGCGAGACTGCTGATTTCGGTACTCACGCAAAGCCGTCTGCAGTGAATCCAGCGCCGGTTCGAATAAGCCCCGCCGGACGGCCAGAGCTCCCCGGCAGTGCGCCGCCCAGGCCAGAAAGCCCGGCGTCCGATATGCGTTGGCATCGGCTTCCAGTTCGCGGCAGTAGGTTTCAGCTTCTTCAAAGGCATCGCGGCCCAACGCGATCTCGACCGCGGCGCGCAGCAGGCGCACTCGGGCCAGCCGATCGTGACCAGCCAGCGCCACTCGGATGGCCGTCCACGCGCCCTGCCGGTCACCGCGTCGACATGCCAGCAGCGCCTCACCGGGTTGTGGATCCAGTCCCAAAGACCGGGACTGTGCGAATGCGCTTGCCGCACCGTCGAAGTCACCCAATAGTCGACGCACCTCACCGAGTTGGTAATACCCTTCGGCGGCCGCCCAGGCGTTGACCCCCTCAAGCGCCCGGCTCGCCAGCCCGAGCCGATCCTCAAGACCCGGGTAGTCGTCGGTCGCCGCCCTTACCTGCAGCCGGTGGACATCACAGACCCCTCCGTAGGGCACCGACCCCGACAGGCCGCACCACTGCTCCATCGACTGCGTCCAGGCACGCATCCGCGGCAGGTCGGCGAGCTTGTGACAGTGGTGCAGCACCATGCAGTAGATGTCGCCCGCCCATTCGATCGGCACCTGGTCGGCCAGCAGCGGCAGGATGGCTTCGTCGATCAGCGCGTAACCTTCGGCCGTGTTCGCGTTCAGGATCGCGTCGACGCCCGCGGCGATCAGACTGAGCGCGGTGACTGCCGGCACATTCAGACGCGCGCTCATCTCGCGCAGCGCCCGCACATGGGTCGCCAGGGATTCAAGATCCTGGGATACCGCCGCCACCGCGGCATCGAGATAGGTGAGATACCCGTGGGCGGGGCTTTCTTCGGAATCGGCGAGCAGTCGGCGGGCCCGACTCATCCAGCCCTGGCCGATGTTGACGTCGCCGCGGACCAGCCACGCCAGCGCCAGCTCGTTGGCCTTCATCGCCGCGGCTGCCGGATCAGTTCTGGACAATTCCGCGAACACTCGCTCGGCGTTTCGACTGGCTTCCTTGACGTGGCCTAACCGCCAGGCGGCGAACGCAAACGCCTCCAGGTCGTCGGTGCGCAGCGTTACCCGCCGGCTGGCGAGCTCGAAGGCCTGATAGCTCGCGCGCCAATCCCGCCGCTGGTGGGCCGCACGCGCGGCGAACAACAAGTCGGTCTGGGTATCGGTCAACATCTACCTCTACGGTAGCGCTGATCGGCCCACTCAGGACAGTTCGCGGGACCGCTATGTTTAGGAAATGACCCAGACTGTGCGCGCTGTGATCGCCCGGACGAAGGCCCAGCCGGTGGAAGTGGTGGATATCGTCATCCCCGACCCGGGACCGGGCGAGGTCGTCGTCGACATCCTGGCCTGCGGCGTGTGCCACACCGACCTGACTTATCGAGAAGGCGGTATCAACGACGAATTTCCATTTCTACTCGGCCATGAGGCCGCCGGCACCGTGGAGTCCGTCGGTCCCGGCGTGACGCACGTGGAAGTCGGTGACTTCGTGATCCTCAACTGGCGCGCGGGGTGCGGCCAGTGCCGGGCATGCAAACGCGGACGCCCCTGGTACTGCTTCGACACCTTCAACGCCTCGGCGCCGATGACCCTGACCGACGGCACTCCGCTGACCCCCGCACTCGGTATCGGAGCGTTCGCCGAAAAGACTCTGGTGCACCAAGGCCAGTGCACCAAGGTCGACCCCGCGGCCGACCCGGCGGCAGCCGGACTACTTGGCTGCGGCGTGATGGCAGGTCTAGGTGCGGCGATCAACACCGGCGCGGTCAACCGTGACGACACCGTCGCGGTGATCGGCTGCGGCGGCGTCGGTGATGCCGCCATCGCCGGGGCCCGGCTGGTCGGCGCCAAACGCATCATCGCGGTCGACACCGACAGCCGGAAGTTGGATTTAGCCCGCGAATTTTTTTTTTTT
>JAGQTR010000021.1 GCA_020438915.1 Mycobacterium sp. | reverse complement strand
AGGGTGCCACGGCGTTCGCCGAGAAACGCAAGCCCAACTGGACGGGCACCTGATCGACCTGGGGGCAGGTGGCGGCACCGCCCCCGGCGAACCCTAACCGGGCGGTGGAGCCGCACTCATCGAAAATGCAACTGAATGCCCTATCCGGGGTGCGGGTCGATCATGTCGCGAAGCCGTGCTGCCGGGAACACGTTCGCCCGAGCTGAGCGCACCCGCTCGGCCAGGCCGCGGTCGGACGTCGCGACCTGGATGTGTTCAGGATGTTCGCTGGAACGGATCATCCTCACGATCTCGTCGTCGGCGGAGTTCGGGGCCGCAGCGGGCGCGTGCGCGACGGTCACGACGGCCGATTCGATCGGTGGCGTCGGCGGGCGCTCAAACACGACGGTCACCTCGGCGTCCTCGCGACGCGCCCACTGCTCCAGGTGGTCGACCAGCGCGGCCATGGCGCCGTGCCGGTTTCGCCACCAGCCATCCGGGCGACAGCCGATGACGTTCATCCCGTCGACGATCCAGCGCATCCGAGTCAGACTATCGCGACCGGCCTCGCCGAAAGAGCCCGGCGACTGGCCGAACGGGCCGATGCTGGAAGCGCTCTGACGGGGGCGGGCGATGGTTCAGAGGTCGCTGATGGCCTGTTCGCGCGCCCATCGGTAGTCGGCCTTACCCGCCGGGCTACGTTCGATGGCCGGCCGGAACACCACCGCCTTGGGTAGCTTGTAGCGGGCGATATTCCCGGCGGCGTGCTCGATGATCTCGTGGGCTTCGGCATGGGCGCCGCCAACCAGTGCGACGACGGCCACCACCTCCTGTCCCCACCGCTCGCTGGGCCGGCCCGCGACCACCACATCGGCAACGGCGGGGTGTGACGCGATGGCCGACTCCACCTCCTCGGCGAAGATTTTCTCGCCCCCGGAGTTGATCGTCACCGAATCTCGGCCGAGGAGTTCGATCGAACCGTCCGGCAGATGGCGGGCGCGGTCGCCGGGGACCGAATACCGCACCCCGGCGATGACGGGGAATGTCGCCGCCGTCTTGACCGCGTCACCCTTGTAGCCCAGCGGAACGTAGCCGCGCTGCGCCAGCCAGCCCATACCGTCGTGACCGGGTTCCAGGATGGAGCCGAGATCCTCGGCAGCGACGAAGGTGTCCGGTCCCGCGGTGAACTTTCCGGTGGACACCGCGCCGGAGGCCGACATGTGCGTCATCTGGGCGCCGGTCTCCGAGGAGCCCACACCGTCGACGACCATCAAGTTGGCCTTGCAATCGATCAACCGCTGCTTGGCGGTCGGGGTCAGCTGTGCGCCGCCGTTGGCAACCACGGCAAGCGACGACAGATCTGCGGTGGTCTGCTCGAACGCCTCCGCGAGCGGGCGGGCCATCGCATCCCCGACCACCGTGACGGCAAGAACCTTCTCCCGTTCGATGGTGCGTACCACGTCCTCGGTGTCGAGATGACTTGTCACCGAAGAGAACACCACGGACTGCCCGGTGGTCATCGCCGTCAACATCGCCCACTGCGCGGCGCCGTGCATCAGCGGGGGCAACACCATGAGTTTGGTGCCGGGCGCCTCAGCACAGCGGTCGGCGATGTCCTGGTAGCTGGTGGCCAGTTCGCCGGTGTAGAGGCTGCGGCCGCCGAAGGAAGTCATGAAGATGTCGTGCTGCCGCCACAGCACACCCTTGGGCATGCCCGTCGTGCCGCCGGTGTACAGGACATACAGGTCATCGGGTGAGGGCTGGACCGGCGGCACCCCGGCGGGCCCGGCGGCCACGATCGACTCGTAGTCGACGGCGCCGGGCAGCAGCGCGTTGCCCGAATCGTCGGCGATCTGAATGAGCACCTGCAGCTGTGGGAGGTCGTCCAGCACCTCGGCCAGTCGCGGTGCGAAGGCGCCGTGATAGAGCAGTGCCGTCGCACCGGAGTCCGCCAGCAGATACCGCAACTCGCTCTTCACATACCGGTAGTTGACGTTGAAGGGGGCGACGCGGGCCCGCCAGGACCCCAACATCGCTTCGACGTACTCGGGGCCGTTGTGGGCGTAGATGCCCAGCAGGTCCTGCCCGACCTCGTGGCCGGCCAACTGTGAGCGTTCGGTGTGACACCCCAACCCGCGGGAGTGCAGGAAGGTCGCCAACCGATTGGATCTCTCCACGACCTGGGTGTAGGTGAAGCGACGCTCGCCCTGGATGATGAACTCACGATCGCCGATCACCGCTGTGACTGCATCCGCGGCTGCTGGGACGGTGAACTGGATCGACTCGGGCATAAGGCCTCTCATGACTGGTGGGCAAGCAGCGGGATCACTCTATCGGGCCGCCGAAAATCAGCGGCGTACCCGTAGGCTCGGTAGCGCAGGTCAGCGTAGATGCGAGCGGATCGAGGGCGGAATGACACAACCGGTTTTGGATGAGCTGGGCTACTACTTGCTGGCCGGAGCCGGAGATGCAGGCCCGGCGGCGCTGATGGACGAGGCCCGCCTCGGTGAGCAATTGGGTTTCGGTACCGGCTTCATCTCCGAGCGCTGGAACGTCAAGGAGGCCTCCTCGCTGGTCGGCGCGGCGTGCGCGGTGACGACCCGCATCCAGATCGCCACGGCGGCAACGAATCACAACACTCGTCATCCGCTCATCATCGGGTCGTGGGCGACCACCATGCATCGGCTTTCCGGCGGTCGCTTCACCCTCGGGATCGGACGTGGGATCGCGGCGATGTACAACGCGTTCGGTGTACCGGCGGTGACCACCGCGCAGATGGAGGACTTCGCACAGGTCATGCGCCGACTGTGGCACGGTGAGGTTGTCTTCAACTACGACGGGCCCCTCGGCAAGTACCCGGTGCTCTTCCTCGATCCCGACTTCAACGAGGACATCCGGCTCGCGCTCGTCGCGTTCGGCCCCCAGACTCTGGCGCTGGGCGGCCGCGAGTTCGACGACGTCATCCTGCACACCTACTTCACGCCCGAGACGCTGCAACGTGCCGTCAAGACCGTCAAGGACGCCGCTGAGCAGGCTGGCCGTGACCCCGCCGACGTCCGCGTGTGGTCGTGCTTGGCCACCGTCGGTGACCACCTTCCCGAGGAACTGAGGCTGAAGAAGACCGTGGGCCGGTTGGCCACCTATCTGCAGGGCTACGGTGAGCTGTTGGTCAACACCAATCGCTGGGATCCCGCTGTACTGCAACGCTTCCGGGATGACGAGGTGGTGCAGTCAGTGGGCGGCGGCATCGACCACAAGGCCACCGCCGAGCAAATCGAACACATCGCCACCCTGATCCCCGACGAATGGCTGGAACCGTCGGCTACCGGCTCGGCGCGGCAGTGTGTGGCCCGGGTGCGCAAGGAGTTCGACTACGGCGCGGACGCGGTGATCATGCACGGGGCGACCCCCACCGAACTCGAACCCATCATCACCGCATACCGCGCGGTCAGGGGGTGATCGCCGTGCGAAGGTCTGCTGCCCGATCGGCGGTGTCCAATGAGGTGTCCTTGGTTTCGCGCATGATCGCTATCGCAGCGAAACTCAGCGACGCCGCGATGAACAGATACAGGCCCACCCAGCCGACCCCGTACGTCGTTGCCAACCAGGTGGCGATGAACGGTGCCACCGCCGCGCCCAGGATGCTGGCCACGTTGTAGGAGATGCCTGAGCCGGTATAGCGGACATTCGTCGGGAACAGCTCGGGCAGAACGGCGCTCATCGGCCCGAAGGTGAAGCCCATCAACGTCATTCCGATGATCAGGAAAAGCAGCATCGTACCCGTTGACGTGCTGCCGGAACCGAGCATCGGGGCGAACAGTGCGCTGTAGCCCATGATGGCGGCGGTGACCACAAGCAGCGAACGGCGCCGACCGAATCGGTCCGACAACAGCCCGGACAGGGGAAGTGTCGCAGCGAAGAACAACACCGCGATCAACTGCAACTGCAGAAACTCGACGTAGCCGAACCCGAGGCCCGCGCCGCCCGGCGGCTTCTTGCCGGTCCCGTAACTGAGCGCCCAGGTCGTCACGATGTAGAAGATCGTGTACGTCGCGAGCATCACGAAGGTGCCGATGATCAGTTGGCGCCAACTGGTTCGGAAGACCTCGGTCACCGGGGCCTTCACCTTCTCGCCCCGCGCGACGGCGCGGGTGAAGACCGGTGTCTCCAGAATGCGCAACCGCACATACAGGCCGATGGCGACCATCACCGCGCTCGCCAGAAACGGGATGCGCCAACCCCAGGTCAGAAAGGCCCCGTCCACATCGGGTGTCACGTTGCTGTGCCCCATCCACAGGATCAGCGACACGAACAGTCCGTTGGCCAGCAGGAATCCGAAGGGTGCCCCCAGTTGCGGCCACATGGCGGCCCAACCACGCCGACCGGGTTTGGCGGTTTCGGTAGCCAGCAGGGCCGCACCACTCCATTCGCCGCCCAGGGCCAACCCCTGCGAGAAACGCATGATCGCCAGCAGGACCGGGGCGATGATCCCCACCTGCGAATAGGTCGGCAACAGCCCGATGGCGAAGGTCGCGATGCCCATCAGCAGCAGGGACGCCACGAGGGTGGTCTTGCGGCCCGCCCGATCGCCGAAGTGGCCGAACAGGATCGAGCCGACCGGGCGGGCGACGAAGGCAAGTCCGAAGGTGGCCAGCGACGCCAGAAGTGCTGTTGTCGAATTGCTCTTGGGGAAGAACAGGTGCGGGAACACCGAGACCGCGGCCGTGGCATAGATGTAGAAGTCGTAGAACTCGATCGTGGTGCCGATCATCGATGCCAGGACGATGCGTCGGCGGGGAACCCCGTCGATGAGGTCGCCGTCGGCGATGTCGCTGCTCATCTGTGTGCCTCTCAGCCAAGTTCAGCAAAACGACATCATGCCAGCCGCGTCCGGCCGATGACGGCTGGACCGGGTTGCCTCACCCGGTCATTGCCCGCGCTCGTAGTGGGCGCGCACCGTGTCCACGGTGTCGGCGTCGGCGGCCGTCTTGTCCTCCCGGTACCGCAGCACCCGCGCGAACCGCAGCGCCATGCCGCCGGGATAGCGCGATGACGTCTGCACGGCGTCGAATGCGACCTCGACGACCTGTTCGGGCCGCAGCCACACAACCCGACCGGCTGCCGAATCTGGCGCCACTGTCGCGGCCGCGGTATCGGCGAGGCTGAGGAAACGCTCGGTCTGCCAGGTCAGCATCTGGTCGGTCATGCCCTTGAAGGTCTTGCCCAGCATGACGAAGCCACCCGAACTCGGGTCCTGGGCACCCAGATGGATGTTGGAGAGCTTGCCGGTTCGCCGCCCCGAACCCCACTCGGCGGCGAGCACGACCAGATCGAGGGTGTGCACGGGCTTGACCTTCAGCCAGCCGGCGCCGCGACGTCCGGCCTCATAGGGGGCACCGGGCGATTTCGCCATCACCCCCTCGTGACCGGCCGCCAGTGTGGCTTGCAGAAACGCCTGCGCGACGGCGACGTTACCGGTGCGCACCCGGTGAACCCGCTGGTGATCCGGCACGATCGCGTCCAGGCTCGCCAGACGTTCATCGGCGGGTTGATCGAGCAGATCCACGCCGTCGATGTGCAGCACGTCGAAGAAGAACACCGACAGTCTCTGCTGCTGTGGTCCGGGGTCGCGGCGGCCGAACCTCGCCGCGGTGACCTGGAAGCGGTGCGGCCGCCCGTCCGGCCGCAGGGCGATCGCCTCGGCATCGGCGATCAGGTTCGTCACCGGCAGTGCCAGTGCGGCATTCACGACCTCGGGCAATCGCGCGGTGACGTCGTCGAGGCTGCGGGTGAAGATCGACACGGTGTCTCCTGCCCGATGGACCTGCACCCGTGCGCCGTCGAGTTTGGCCTCGAACACTGCGGTACCACCCAGACGCTCGAGTGCGTCGGCCACGTCGGCCGACGTCTGTGCGAGCATCGGCCCGACCGGCCTTCCCACCTGCAACGTGAACTGCTCGAGGGCGGCTTCGCCACCGGTTAGGGCGGCTACCGCCACGGCCGGCAACTCCCCACCGAGCATTGCTGCCCGGCGCACCGCCGCTGCGGGGATATCGGCGGCTCTCCCCACCGCCTCGGCCATCACGCCGATCAGCGCGCCCTGGCGCAGCTCACCGCCGAGCAGGCGTCGCAGGAACGTCTGTTCGGTCTCGGTTGCCGCGGCGAACACGCCGGCAAGCAGGTCCGCGCGACGAGCCTGCGACCCCGTTCCCGACACCGTGCCGATGGCGGCGAACGCCGCATCGACGTCGCGCACGCTCAGGCTCGGCTCGGCGGCCGGCTCGGGCAGCGAGCGAAGCGCAGCCCAGCCGACACCGATCTGCCGTTGCGGCAGCTCCCCGGACAGCCACGCGACGACGGCGGTGACCACGCGGGGGTCTTCGGCCGTGCCGGCCAGCCGCAGTGCGTCGGCGAGCCGAGCGATCTTGGCTCGTCGCGCCGAGGCGGCACCGACCTCGACGGACGCGCGCGCAACCTCTACCAGCAGCACCCCGCCACCTCGTAGCCGATGTGCCGAGATCGCAGTGTGACAGCGAAAGTGCGAGAACGGGCCTGCTTAACTGCCATTTCGGCGCTGTGGTGCGTCACCGGACGGCGAAGGTGATCGAGTGCCAGCCGGTCGCGCCGTCGGGTACCGGGTCGGCCCGCTCGGATGTCTGTGTGTATCCGGTGTTATCGGTTGCCCGCACCGTGATTTTGTGGAACCCGGTTTCGCGGGCCTCCCAGTCGAAGCTCCACAGCCGCCAGGTCTCGCCCGAGTACGCTGCGCCCAATTCAGCGCGCTGCCAGTCGCCTTGCCCGCTTGGACTGTCGATCTGGACTTCGACGTCTTGCACGCCGCGGTCCTGAGCCCAGGCCACGCCGCCGAACCGCACCGGTCCGACCGGTACATCCCGACCGGCCCGCGGCACGTCGATGCGGGACTGCGTCTTGATCGGCCCGCGGGCTGACCAACCTCGTTGCGTCCAATACGCTTTCGCGCGGTCGAAGCGGGTGAGCTCCAGATCGACCACCCATTTGGTGGCCGAGACATAGCCGTAGAGGCCGGGAACGACCAGTCGCGCGGGATAGCCGTGTTCGGTGGGCAGCGGCTCACCGTTCATGCCGATCGCCAGCAATGCGTCGTCGGCGGTGAGCGCCTCGACCGGGGTGCCGGCGGTCCACCCATCGGTCGACATGGACAGCACCATGTCGGCGTCGGTTTGCACGCCGGCCTCGGCCAGCAGGTCCCGCACCCGGTAGCCGACCCAGGTTGCATTCGAAATCAGTTCGCCCCCAATAGGGTTGGAGACACACGTCAGTGTCACCACTTTCTCGACAGTCTCGAATCGGTCGAGATCGGCGAAACGGTAGGTCATTTCCCGGTCCACCATGCCGTGGATCCGCAGCTGCCAGTCGGCGCGGCTGAGCTGGGGCACCCTCAACGCGGTGTCGATACGGTAGAAATCGGCATTGCTGGTCACGAACGACGGCAGGGCAACGCCTTTCGGCTGAACCGCGGCCGGTATCGGGGGAGCGGCGACGTCCACCGCCGGTAACGCGAAGTCCTGGCGATCTCCGGCAACCGAGGACTTCAGCCTGCCGATGACGACGCCCGCGACACCGCTCGCCGCGCCGGCGGCAAGCAGGCCCAGAGTGACCAGAGACAGCCGTCGGCCGCGGTCTGGTGCGTCCGGACGCTCCGGCTCGGGCACCGAGTCGCTGAAGTCGCTGAATCGCCGCGAGACCAAGAGCCGGAGCACTGTTACCCCGCACACCGCGCCCACAACTGTCGGCACGATATCGACGACGGTCGCGCCGGCGCGGGATAGCACTGCGGCGCATCCGGCGACGCCGGCGGCCGCGATCAGTGCGCTTCCGGCCGGTCGGCGGGCAGTCTCGCAGATCCCCGCGACCGCGGCGAGCACCGCGATGACCAGCAGCACGAGCACGCCGAGCACCAGCTTGTCCGATGTCCCGAACGTCTGGATGGCCCATTCCTTGACCGGGCCCGGAGTCAGGTCGATGACCGCGGATCCGACCGCGGTGCGGACGTCGGCCTCGGGTCCGAACGCGGCCGCGATCAGCTGGGCCACGCCGACGGAGACAGCCGCTGCCGCGATCCCGCCCATCGCTTTGGCACCCAGCATGCCCATGCTTTCCAAACTACCGCCGCAGCGAACCCGAAACCCACTCGGCGAACGTCTCGGTGGTACACACACTCGCCGGCGCGACCTGACACGATGGCGGCATGCCAGTGCAGGTGTCCCTGAGTGAGGCTGACCAGCAGTCCCTGCAACGCTGGGTCCGCCGGAGCGGGATCGGGACAACGGTCACCGACGTCGAACCCCTCACCGGTGGGTCGCAGAACGTCGTGGTGCGGCTGCGCGTCGACGGGCAGCCGATGGTGTTGCGGCGGCCGCCGGCGCACCCCCGCCCGACCAGCGACAATACGATGCGTCGGGAAATCGCCGTGCTCACAACGTTGAGGGGCACCACGGTGCCCCATCCTGAGTTCATCGCCGGCTGTGAGGACCTCGACGTGCTCGGCGTGGTCTTCTATCTGATGCAGGCCGTCGACGGCTTCAACCCGGGCAACGAGATCGACCCGGCCTATGTCGACGATCCCGATATGCGCCACCGCGTGGGGCTGTCCTATGCGGCCGGTCTCGCGCAGCTGGGCGCGGTGCCATGGCAGGGGAGCCCGCTGGCCGCGATCAAGCGGCCGGGGTCCTTCCTGGCGCGCCAGGTTCCGCAGTTCATGCGACTGCTCGAGAGCTATCGCCACCAGCGCTACGCACCCGAATCGTTCCCCTCGGTCCACGTTCTCGCCGAGTGGCTGGACGCCAACCGTCCCCCCGACGCCGAGCCGGCGATCATGCACGGCGACTGCCACCTCAACAATGTGCTGCTGAAGCGGGATGCGCCGGAACTGGCGGCGTTCATCGACTGGGAGATGTGCACGGTCGGCGACCCGCTGCTCGACCTGGGTTGGATGCTGGTGTGCTGGCCGCAGGGCCCGAACCCGATCGACGCCGGCTCGGCGCTGGCCGGGCTCGGTGGTTTGGCGACGCGGGATGAGCTGCTGGAGGCATATCGGGATGCCGGAGGCCGGCAGCCGGCCCGACTCGACTGGTATACCGCGATGGCGTGCTTCAAGCTCGCCATCGTGATCGAGGGCACCTGGTCGCGATACCTCGCCGGGCAGGCCAGCGCCGAAGCCGGCGAGCGGCTGCACACCTCGGCGCAGAATCTCATCGACCTGGGCTCCCGGGTGGCCGGCGGCAATAACCCGTTCGTATGAGGTGTGCGTTCATCGACTGACGAGTGAGGTAATCAGTTGCGCGCACCGAACGCGAAGGTCTAGCATCGCGGACGTGCCGAAGCGACTGGTAGTACCTGCCCGCAGCGGGGTCTGATCCTGACCGACCCCTCGCTGTGGGTCGTCGCTACTTCGTCGGTCGTTACCTCTTCTCAGAAGGCCGGCACATGCATTCCCGATTGATCACCGACCGCTCGGCGCCGTCGACGTGTTTCGCGGCGCGGCTGGATGGATTGATACCGCGCGCCCTGCGGGAACAGGCAGCGACGAAGTCTTTCGACGAGTTCCTCAAGGAGTATGCGCCGGCCACCGGACCCCTGCGCCTGGGCCAGTGGGCGTGCACCGATTCCGAACGGCCGTCGGGCCGCCTGGGTCCTCAGGCCCGCAATTATCAGGCCACGCTGGCGGTCGGCGATCGCATCGCCACGGCTCGCGCCGCGGCCTGTGGGCCGGTCGCGGCGCTGACAGAGATGCTGCACGCGCGTGGCGTCGCGGTCGAGGTGACGGCGTTTCACCAGTTACCCGCCGGTCAAGACACTGCGACATTCGTCCGCGGCCATCACCGCGACAAAGCCGAATGGGCCATGGGCTGGTCCGACGACCCGGTCCAGTCCGCGCTGAGTGCCGTCGTCGCGTGTGCCAACCGGCTGCTGTCTCCGGCCTGAGGTCGGCGGTCAGCGCAGCGGACGCAGCATGATCGGCATGCCGTCGATCGGAACCGACATGCCGCCGTGGTCGTAGTGCGGCCGGTAGTCCGGATCGACCAACTCCAGCCGGTACTTGCGCAGCAGTCGGTGCATCACGGTCTTGATCTCCAACTGACCGAACACCATGCCGATGCATTTGTGCGCGCCGCCGCCGAACGGTGCGAACGCGTAGCGGTGCTTCTTGTGTTCGTTTCGGGGTTCAGCGAACCGCGCTGGATCGAATTTCTCGGGATCAGTCCACAGTTCGGGCAGCCGATGGTTGACCGCCGGCCACGTGAGTACCGGGGTGTCGGCCGGAATGTAGAAACCCATCAATTCGGTGTCACGTACCGTCTGGCGGAAGTTGAACGGCAGCGGTGTCAGCATCCGTAGGGCTTCGTTGATCACCAGGTCGTAGGTCTCGAGCTTCTCCAACGCTTGGATGTCGAGTGGGCCGTCGCCGATGCGCTCGGACTCTTCGCGGCACCGATCCTGCCACTGCGGGTTGGCCGCGAGGTGGTAGGCCATCGTCGTCAGCGTCGACGTCGACGTGTCGTGGGCTGCCATCATCAAGAAGATCATGTGGCTGACGACATCTTCGTCGGTGAAGCTCTGGCCGTCTTCGTCCTGCGAGTGACACAGCACGCTGAACATGTCAGTGCTCTCCGAGCGCCGCTTCTCGGCGATGCGGGCGTTGAAGTAGTCCTCGAGGGTCTTGCGGGCTTGGATGCCACGCCACCAGGTCAGCGGGGGCACGGGTTTGCGCACGATC
Organism: Mycobacterium sp.; assembly: GCA_020438915.1. Classification (GTDB taxonomy): domain Bacteria; phylum Actinomycetota; class Actinomycetes; order Mycobacteriales; family Mycobacteriaceae; genus Mycobacterium. The sequence continues at coordinate 3,175 of JAGQTR010000021.1, read as the reverse complement.
GCATTCCCGGCGCGTGTGGTGGTGGTGAAGGCCTCGTTGACGGTGGTCACCAGTTCCTTGTCGGTGCCGGCCTCGTGGCCCATGAACACGACCGACGCGATGTCAAGGGTCAGCTCCTTGACCGCCGGATGAAACAGGAATCGAGGATCGTCAGCCACCCAGTCGTTGGCGATCACTGCCGAGGCCACCGTATCGATGTGCTCGACGTAGCCGGTCAGCCGGCTGCGGGTGAACGCCTCCTGCATGATCCGACGGTGGTACATGTGGTCGTCGAAGTCGCGCAACATCAGGCCGCCCTCGAAGAACGGTCCGATGACAGGATTCCACGCCTTCTGCGAATAGTCCTTGTTGCGATTGGACAGCACCGTCTGGGTTGCATCGGGACCCAGCGCAACAACCGCGGGGAGTATGGGAGAGCCCGCATAGTGGACCGGTCCGTACTTGCGATACTGCTGCACGATGTAGTCGGGACCACCACGAAACAGTTCGATCATGTGCCCGAACACCGGTAGCCCGTTATCGCCCCTCACCGCTTTGAGGCCGCTGCCCGCAGGAGGCTCGGCCAGCACGACCGTTTTCCATTCGTGCTCGAGCAGTCGCTTCTCGACTGCGCCCATGCCCGGGATGGTCACCGGTGTCGGCTTGAGACGCCGTTTAGCCTGGTCGAGAAGGTAGTCCTTGGTGCTGATGGTCGCCATTGAACGCTCCTGAAGACGCCGAGCTGTGGTGGATGTCACCCGACCCTCTATCCTGATCGAGGAACTTGACGCATGTCAAGTTTTGTTTCGAGCGAGTCGCGGTGCAAAGGTCTAATGCCATGACCGCCGAACCATCACGGGCTCCGGAGGAGCGCCGCAGCCGCGGTGACCGGCAACGCGACGCGATCATCAACGCGGTCCGTGAGTTACTGCAGGAACGCTCGTTTGCCGACCTCTCGGTCAGCACCATCAGCGAGCGGGCCGGCGTTGCCCGATCCGGTTTTTACTTCTACTTCGACTCCAAATACGCCGTACTGGCGGTGATCGTGGCCGACGCCATGGCCGAGCTCGACAAGCTGACCCACGACTTCGCGCCGCGCGAGCCGGGGGAGTCGCCGTCGGATTTCGCCAAACGGATGGTCGGCTATGCCGCGATCGTGTTCTCCTCGCACGACCCGATCATGAGCGCGTGCAATCTGGCGCGAAGCACCGATGCGCAGATCCGCGAAATCATGGACGACTTTCAGGACACCGTGATCGACAAGATCGTCGGTCTGGTCAACGATGACTCCGGTGCCCGCCCGGTTTCCGACGATGTCAGTGCACTGGTGCGTACGTTGACTGCGATGACATCCATGACGCTCGCGCACGACAGTGCATTCGTGGGGCGCAACCAGGATCCTGCCGGGGCCGTCGAGATCGTCCAACGGCTGTGGCTGACCGCGCTGTGGGGCGGCCCCGACGGCGACCAGTAGTTCGGCCCCGGTAATCAGCGGCTTGATAGAGGAGACACGCGTGGCGCGAAACAGCGGGTTCGGCGAGGGCTTCGCGGGAAAGCACTGCTTTCTCACCGGTGCCGCCAGCGGGATCGGGCGGGCCACCGCGCTGAAACTGGCCGCCGACGGAGCCCAGCTCTACCTGACCGATCGTGACGCCGCCGGTCTGGAGGTGACGGTCGCCGACGCACGTGCGCTCGGCGGCGTCGTCGCCGCACACCGCGCCCTCGACATCTCCGACTACGACGAGGTCGCCCGGTTCGCCGCCGACATCCACACCAACCACCAGTCGATGGACCTGGTGTTGAACATCGCCGGAGTGTCGGCGTGGGGCACCGTGGACCAGCTCACCCATCAGCACTGGAAATCCATGATCGACATCAACCTGATGGGCCCGATCCACGTCATCGAGACCTTCGTGCCGCCGATGATGGCGGCCGGCCGCGGCGGGCACCTGGTGAACGTCTCGTCGGCGGCCGGCCTGGTGGCCTTGCCCTGGCACGCGGCGTACTCGGCCAGCAAGTACGGTCTGCGCGGGTTGTCGGAGGTGTTGCGCTTCGACTTGAACCGGCACAACATCGGCGTATCGGTGGCGGTGCCTGGAGCGGTGAAAACGCCTCTGGTGGCATCGGTTCAGATCGCGGGTGTGGACCGCGACGACCCACGCGTGCAGTTCTGGACGGACCGCTTCGGCGGGCACGCGGTGTCTCCGGAGGTCGCCGCGGACAAGATCCTGCGTGGTGTGGTGCGCAACCGGTTCCTGATCTACACCTCGTCCGACATCCGCGCCCTGTATGCCTTCAAACGGCTGGCCTGGTGGCCTTACAGCATCGCCATGAAGCAGGTGAACATGCTGTTCACCCGTGTTCTGCTACCGCGGGGCGCCAGGTCGCTGCCGTCGGTGGGCGACGACGCCCGGCGCTGACCGGTTGAGGGTGGCCCGGCGCCTGCGCGATTCGTCGGCGATTTCTGTCGGAGGTCTCGGGTAAATCTGATATCTGGCGTGATGTGATATGCGACACGCCGGGCCGCTGGCTTGCAGGGGCATACGACCAGGGAATTTCAAGAATGTTATTCGGAATATGTAGTGCCTCCGCGTGTTGTCGGCCACTAGGTGTAGTGTTTGGACTGCCGGTGGGCCCGCGGATCGCGGGTCCGCCGGGACCATGGAATACCTCTTTTAACCGCCCCGTTTTCATCGAGGAGCAACACCGCAGATGACCATCACCGTCTACACCAAGCCGGCCTGTGTTCAGTGCAACGCCACCTACAAGGCCCTCGACAAGCAGGGTCTGTCCTACGAGATCGTGGACATCACCGAAGTGCCGGAGGCTCGGGACTACGTGATGGCGCTGGGTTACCTGCAGGCGCCCGTGGTGGTCGCCGGCGGCGACCACTGGTCGGGCTTCCGGCCGGATCGCATCAAGGCCCTCGCCGGAACCGCCGGGGCCGGCGCCGCCGCCGTCAGCGCCTAGTACCCGCCCATGGATCCCGATGCCGGCCCCGTGCGAGTGGTGTATTTCTCCAGCGTGTCGGAGAACACTCACCGCTTCGTGCAGAAACTGGGACTCCCCGCCATCCGGATCCCGCTGCACGGCCGCATCGAGGTCGCCGAGCCCTATGTGCTGATCCTGCCCACCTACGGTGGCGGGCGGGCCAACGGCCCTGACCCGGATGCCGGGGGCTATGTGCCCAAGCAGG
>JAGQTR010000384.1 GCA_020438915.1 Mycobacterium sp. | reverse complement strand
CGGCCGCCAGCACCGGCACGTCGCGTCCGCCCGGTATCTCCGACATCGCTTCCAGCACTTCAGGAATGAGCACCAGCGTGGACACCTCGCCGCTGTGCCCGCCGGCCTCGGTGCCCTGCGCGACGATCAGGTCCACCCCGGCGGCGACCTGTTTGACCGCATGCTCCTTGGCGCCCACCAAGGCGGCCACCGGGATACCGCGCTCCTTGCCGGCCTCGATCATGTAGTCCGGCGGTACGCCCAGGGCGTTGGCAATCAGCTTGACCGGGTGGGAGAGCGCGACGTCGAGCAGCTCGCGGCCGGTGTCCCCGGACAGCGAAGCGCCGCCGAGCCGTCGGCGGGGCTCAGGCTCGATGTCGTGGGCGGCCAACAACTCGTCGACCAGCTCGCGGTAGCCCTGCGGGATCCGTTCGGCCAGGTCGGCGCTGGAGAGCTTTTCGCCCTTACCCTCGAACTTGGCGGGCACGATCAGGTCCACTCCGTACGGTTTCGCACCGACCGCGTCGTCGATCCAGGCGAGCTCCCGGTCCAGCTGATCGGGGGTGTAGGCGGTCGCGCCCAGCACACCGAACCCGCCGGCGTTGGTCACTGCGGCCACGACGTCACGGCAGTGACTGAAAGCAAAGAGCGGGAAATCGATACCGAATTTTTCGGAGATGGTCATTGCCCAAGTATTACTAAACGGGTGTCAAGAATGTGAAGTGGGCTGACCGCACCGCGCGCGACGTGCGCTCTTGGTCAGTATCAGGCGCACGGAAACAGCTGCGCGGCGCTGGCTCTGCGGGCCCACTGTTCGGCGAAGACACGGGAAATCTCATCCAGTGCGGGGGTGAGGGGCTCGATCTTTCTGGTGACCAATGCATCTTGATCGGTCGCGGCCACCGGATGCCAGTACACACCTTCGGCGGTGACCGTGACCTCGGGCACCAACGACTCGCGAGTGATCACCACGCCGTCAGCTGCCACGCCCTCCTGAGCGACCGGTCGTACCACCTGATCCTCGGCTGCGATCCCCAGTTCGTCGAGGAACTGGTGAAAGGCATGCAGTTGCCCTGGGGCCGGCGCTGCGACCGTGGCCGCGACCCGTACCCGAAAACCCCGGCCCAGTGCCAGCTGGATTCCTGCCACCGCCTTTGCCCAGCTGCCCTGTCCGCGGTGCGAGTCGTGCAGTTCCGGTGTCGCCGAATCCAGGCTGATCTGAAACGCCACGTTGTCCCTCGGAATGGACTCAAGCTCCCGTAAACCCCTGCCCTTAAACACCATTCCGTTGGTCAGCACCGTCGTCGGCAATAATGCGGCGCAGCTGCCGACGATGCTTCCGATGTCGGGCAGTAGAAACGGCTCACCGCCGGTGAGGAAGATCTCGCGCACCCCCCAGTCGGCGGCCTCTCTGGCGAGTCGGGCGATCCGGTCGGCGCCTAGCGCGCGTCGCGGCGCCTGCGGCGAGGATTCCACGCAGCAGTAGTCACATGCGAGGTTGCAGTGGAAGTTGGTGTACATCCACAGCCGCGCACCGGGCATTCGTTCCGGGCCCAGCACCAGAATCGGATCACGCGGGCGGCCGCGCCGCACTGTCATAGTGCCGGCACCCGAGTGGTCCAGGTTCGTTTCGACGACAGTGTTACCGCTTCGCGCGCACCACTTTTCGGCCACCTCCCGATCGGAGGCCGACGCGATAGCGATCTCGCCGACCGCACCGTCGGCCAGTCGGCCCATCAACCTCATCAGGTCGAGGATCACCACCGAGGGTCGACCCCCTGCTCCTCGACGGCGGCAAAGAGCGGAGCGTACCCGTCCAGGTGTGGACGTACCCAGCGCTGCAGTCCTTCGAGTTCGAGAATCCTGCGGTGCTCTGGATCGTCCCAGTTCATCGCCAGCAGTTTGTCCACCCACGGGGTGTAGCGCTCGGCAGGCAGAGTGTCGAGCGCGGTGAACATGCAGTGGCAATATCCCTCGGTCCGCCACACCTCCTCGAGGGCGCCGGGCATCAACTCGTCACGGCCCATCGCTTCCCAAGTGCTGCTGCCGATCGCGGCGACGTCCGCCTCACCGGCCAGGACGGCTTCGATGGCATCGAGCTCGCTGCGCCCGGTGTCGCCGTGTTTGCCGATATCGGAGTCAAACCGGATGACCTGCATATCCGATGCCGGCACCCCGGCGCGGGCGAGGTAATGCAGAGGAAGGATCGCTGCATGTGCCGAGTCCGCCGATCCCAGCGCGAGCCGTTTGCCGGCAATCGAGGCCGGACCCGACAACCCGCTGCCCGCAGGTGCGACGAAGACCGTGGTGAATCCGACGTCGGTGTCGCGCTGCGCCAGCGCTATGCAGTGGCCGGAGGTCTGCATCACCGTTCGCACGTAAGCCAGATTGGTGTTCCACGCCACATCGATGTGCCCGGCGATCAGCGAGGTGACGAGTCGCCCGTAGTTGGAGTACAGAACGAAATCCATCGCGGTGTCCGGTTCGCCGGGACTGTCGAAGTATTCGCGGATGCCCTCCCAGATCGGGACCACGTTCGGGGTGTACGCCACTGCGCCGACGATCAAGGGCTCGCTCATCAGATTCTCCCAGTTAGAAGAGTGGAAGGCCGGCGACGACCCGGCCGTAGAAGTCGTAGAGGGCGTCGGCGGTGGGGGCCATCACCGCGCCGGCACGAGCGTCCCGGAATGCCCGCTCGATGGGCAGGTGCTTGGAAAATGCAGCTCCACCACATACCCGCATGGCGGAATCGGTGATGACCAGAGCAGCATCATTGGCGGCCGCCTTGACGCCGAGTACGTCCTGGAGGGTCTCGTCGCCGGGCGCAGCGACGCTGGCGGCAGCCTTATGCAAGTACGCACGCTGCGCCGCGAGAGTCGTTCCCATTCTTGCGATTTGCGCACGTATCGTTGGCAGCGCCGATAGCGCCTCGTTACGGTGTTCCAGCCGTGCGCCACCGACGTGGGAAACGGTTGCGGCGTAAGCGGCACCGGCGAGCCCCAGCGAGACGGCGGCGTTGCCGAGATTGAACCACGGAAGCACCGTCTCCATCAGGAGCCCGAATCCGGCTGCCTGATCTCCCAGCCGTGATCCGACGGGGGTGGTCACATCGACAGTCATCGGCGAGGATGCGTTGCCACGCAGACCCATCCCCGAGAAGGGCGCAACGACGGTCAGCCCACCCGCGGAACTGGGTAGCGCGTAGAGATCGACCTCGCCGTCCACTGCGGAGGTGGATCCGGCGGACACGATGTATACGTCGGCGTAGCCCGCCGAGGTGACCCAACTCTTGTCGGCCCGTAACTTCACCGCGTTCCCGCCATCGGATGACTCGGCCTTGGAGACCGGGGCCCAGAAGTGCGAACGCGAGCCTCTCTCGCTGAACGCCAACGTACCCAGAGTCTTGCCGGAAGCCATGTCCGACAGCAACTCCGGCGCGCCCGGGGGCGGCGCTGCGGCTACGGTGACCGCGGCCGCGCTATGCATGAGGTAGATCATCGCGGTGGATCCGCATGCTGCTGCCAGTGAGCCGACCACGTCGACAAACTGCCGCGGGCCGCCGCCCAGGCCGCCGACCTCCTCGGGCAAGATCAGACCCAGCAAGCCGCTGCCGCGCAGCGCATCGACCGCGGCCAAGGGATAGCAGCCCTCGACGTCAACCTTCCCGGCGTTGGCCGCAGCGACGGTGATGACATGGCTCAAAGCCTCTGTCGACGACATGACTCAAGACGATACGCGAAGCGGGCATGCGCCGACCGCGATTACCGCGGCACATATGAAAACCGCTGCGGTACTGGGATTTCCACCCAACCAAACCTCGCCACGGCCCAACTGGAGATAGATGGACAGCGCCCCGACTGCGGCCACCAGCGCCCCTGCCAGCGCCAGGACCCGGACGCGCG
>JAGQTR010000383.1 GCA_020438915.1 Mycobacterium sp. | reverse complement strand
GTGGACTCCTCGATGTCGGAGAACATGATGGCCACCTTGCCGTTGGGTGCCAGCCGCGCCAGGTCGGGCCGCTCCACCTCGGCCCAATCGGCGAGCTCCTCGATCGAGGAACGCACGGCCGCGCCGAACCCGTCGGTGCGGATGATGTTGGCGGTCTGCCACACGGTCTTGACGGCCTTGGTCCCCCCGGAGAGCAGCAGGTTGCGGGTGTCGACTCGACGATGAAGGTCGTCGAGTTGCCCCCGCGCGGCGTGCAGGCGGAGCGCCAGCACCACCAGCGCGATTGCCTCGCCGACGACGACCGCGGCCAGCGCGTACGCCGCGATCTGAACTCCGGTCATCGGTCAAGTATCGGCTGCTGGTGCGGTGATGCTGGGCAGGGCCTGTTCTGCGCGGCAGTCCGAACACCTGGCGATGCTGTAATAGTTCGACAGCGTTGGGAGGTCTGACGTGGACGGTGAGTCTTTCGATGGCGCACTCGGCGCCGGGGTGTCGGGCGAGGATGCTCCGCAGTCATCCCGCTTTGACGCCGATCAACGCTTCCGGCGCCTCGTCGAGGACAGTCCCGACGCGATTGTCGTGCATCAGGACGCTCGGATCGTGTTCGTCAACGCCGCCGGGCTGCGCTCGGTCCGCGCCCGTTCGGCCGATCAGCTGTTGGGGCACCCGATCACCGAGTTCGTCCACCCGTCCTCGGTTCCGGAGTTGCTGACGCGAAAAGCCGCCGTTGAACGAGGGAACACAAATCCGCCCGGGGCGATGGTGTTGTTGCGTTTCGACGGAACCCTGCTCGACGTCGAAGTAGCGACGGTGCGAACCCTGTGGGACGGTCAACCCGCCTATCTGGCCGCCATTCGGGATCTCACCGCCCTGCGCCGCGCGGAGCAGCATTTTCAGACCGTGGTGAATTCATTGGATCACGGGGTGATTGTTGTTGGCAGCGACGGGCGTTATCGGTCGGTTAACCCGGCGGCAGAGCGCATTCTGGGAATCACCGCTGCGGATTTGGTCGGCACTGTTCATGCCGAACTCATCGCGGAAGTGCCGATTTACGACGCCGACAGTCGGTGCATCGGCCCGGAACGGATTCTGGCAGGGCTGGCCCGGCACACCGGGATGCCTTTCAGTGGCGAAGTCTTCGGCGTCGACCGCAGCGACGGGCGTCGGCTGTGGCTGTCCAGCAGTGGCTGCCTCCTCACTCCGGACGATCCCGAACATTCGCCGCTGCTGCTTTCGTTCGCCGATATCACCGAACAGCAAGCCGCCCGAAAGCTGTTGACTCACTTGGCTAGTCACGACTCGCTGACTGGGCTTCCCAACCGCGCGGGCGTGGTGGTCGGTGTCACGGCGGCACTGGAATCCGGTGATCCGGGCCTGGCGGCGATCCTGTTCATCGATCTGGACCGCCTCAAGGAAGTCAACGACACCTTCGGCCATCACATCGGCGACGACGTGTTGCGGGTCGCGGCACAACGGCTACGCGGCGCTGTGCGGTCTGACGATGTGGTCGGCCGGTTCGGTGGTGATGAATTCGTGGCCCTGCTTCTCGGCCAGATCAGCAGCTCCGATCTCGACCAGCTGGGCGACCGGATCCACGCGGCCCTGGCCGAGCCTGTGGTGATCGATGGGAAAAGGCTGCGCATCGAGGCCAGCATCGGGATCGTGGTGCTGGAAGACGATGATCCGCGTGGTGCCGCTGAGATCCTTCGCAACGCCGACAGCGCGATGTACGCAGCCAAGGCCGGCGGGGGAGGCAGGACCCACTATTTCGGTGATCAGGTAGGTGGCCGCACGCTGCGATCGTGAACCGACGGGCCGGCGTCAGCTCGGTGCCCGCACCTCAGCGCTGAAGGACAAACTGCACGACCACGTCGGAGAAAGCGTCATTGTCGTCGCCGGCGGCGGTGTGCCCGGCACCGGACAACTCGACGAACTCGGCGTGGGGCACCTTGTTCAGGAAATCCTGGACCGCTTCCGCGCTCACCACGTCGGAGAGCTTGCCGCGGATCAGCAGAATCGGGATGGACAAGTCCATTGCTGCTTGCTCAAGCAACTCGACCCGCAGGAACGGATCCTCGTGCGGTTTGGTGAGAAACGCCGGATCCCAATGCCAGTACCACCGGCCGTGGCGGTGCCGCAGGTTCTTCTTCAAACCCTCGATGCTGCGTGGCCGCGTCCGGTGCGGCAGGTAAGCCGCCACTGCGTCGGCGGCGTCCTCCACCGAATCGAAACCGTGGACGTGACTGAACATGAAGTCCCGAATGCGCGCACTGCCGTCTTTCTCGTACCGGGGCACGACGTCGACCAGGATCAGTCGCCGCACGGTTTCCGGGCCGCAAACGTGGGCGGCAAGTATTCCGGTCAGCCCGCCCATGCTGGCGCCGATGAGGATCACCGGTCGCCCGATCTGCTCGATCACCTCCCTGGTATCGGCACATAACGCCTCCACCGTGTACTTCGCCTCCGGTGAGCGATCGCTGTCTCCGTGGCCCCGGCTGTCGAGCGCGACGACATGCAGGCCCTCCGAGGCAAGGATCTGACCGGTCTTCTTCCAGGAGAAGCGGTTCTGGCCGCCGCCGTGCAGCATCAGGACCGACGGGTGTGAACTGTCGAATTCCCGGCCGGACTGCGCGGGCGCGCCGGGGTGGTTCCATTCGTCGGCAACCAGGGTCAGATCATCAGCGCCGCGAAACCGCGTCGTTGTCGGCTCGCTGCGGGTAGTACTCACAGACGTCCTCTCGCCGGCCCCGGGGCACCAGGTTACCGAGGCGGGGATCTGTGAGTGTCTCGGGCTCAGCGCGCGACACCGCTGCGATGACACCCTGCTCGCGGTGCGACGCGCGGAAACCCTCCCCGATTTCCGCGCCAATATTTGTTGATATACGGTTCGTCAGCGCCCACCCATGTGTAACGTCTCCCGCAGCCTGGCTGGCACGGGCTTCGTTGGGGGGGCAGCGGTCGATGGCGGTGATGTGCACACGAGGGAGGATCCAGTAGGTGGTTGCTTCCAGCGCTGTCGCCAAACCGGTCCGCGCCATGGGTGGGTTCTTCTCCATGGCGCTCGACACCTTCGTTGCTCTGTTCACACCGCCGTTCGCGGGACGCGAGTTCATCACCCAGACCTGGTTCGTCGCGCGGGTGTCGATCGTGCCGACCCTGATGCTGACGATTCCCTACACCGTGCTGCTGACCTTCACGTTCAACATTTTGTTGCGGGAGTTCGGCGCGGCGGACTTCTCGGGCACCGGCGCCGCCCTGGGCACCGTGCGGCAGATCGGTCCGATCGTGACGGTGCTGGTGGTCGCCGGTGCGGGCGCGACCGCCATGTGCGCCGACCTGGGCGCCCGAACCATCCGCGAGGAACTTGACGCGCTGCGCGTCATGGGCATCGATCCCATTCGTGCCCTGGTCGTCCCGCGGGTCCTGGCCGCGATGCTGGTGTCGCTGGCGCTGTCGGCGACGGTGATCCTGGTCGGCCTGGCAGGCGCGTACTTCTTCACGGTGTACGTCCAGAATGTCTCGCCGGGCGCCTTCGCTTCGGGCTTGACGCTGCTCATCGGCCCCATCGACATCATCATCGCGCTGACGAAAGCTGCGCTGTTCGGGCTCTCGGCCGGCCTGATCGCTTGCTACAAGGGTATTTCTGTTGGCGGCGGTCCGGCAGGCGTCGGCATCGCGGTCAACGAGACCGTGGTGTTCACGTTCATGGCGCTGTTCGCGATCAACATCGTCGCCACGGCCGTCGCGGTGAAGGTGACGATGTGACAGTCTCGCGGCCGCACTCTCAGTTCCCCTGGCTCAAGGCCCGGTATCGGGCCGTCGCCGGACCGTGGAACTCCATCGGCATCCAGGCAAAGTTCTACGGACGCACGATGCGGTCGGTCTACATGGCCGTCGGGCACTACCGGGTCGAGCTTTTCCGCCTCATCGCTCAGATGGGCTTGGGCGCAGGCGCGTTGATGGTCATCGGTGGCACTGTCGCCATCGTCGGATTTCTCACCGTGACCACCGGTGCTCTGGTGGCGGTGCAGGGCTACACCGACTTCTCCGAGATCGGTGTCGAGGCACTGACCGGTTTCGCCTCAGCGTTCTTCAACGTGCGGTTGATCGCGCCGGCCACCACGGCTGTTGCGTTGTCGGCAACCATCGGCGCGGGCGCGACCGCGCAGTTGGGTGCGATGAAGATCAACGAGGAGATCGACGCGCTGGA
>JAGQTR010000382.1:979-3633 GCA_020438915.1 Mycobacterium sp. | reverse complement strand
ACCTGCGCCAGCAGGCCATCGCGCTCGGGTTGGGCGACCGTTTCGAGGAGATCGAAACCAGCTACGCCGCCGCCGACCGGATCTTGGGGCGGCTGGTCAAGGTGACGCCATCGTCGAAGGTCGTCGGCGACCTGGCGTTGGCACTCGTCGGCGCCGGAATCACCGCCGACGAATTCGCCTCCGATCCTGCGAAATTCGATATTCCGGACTCGGTCATCGGGTTCCTGCGCGGCGAGCTCGGCGACCCGCCGGGTGGCTGGCCTGAACCGCTGCGCACCAAGGCGCTGGCCGGACGGGCGCCTGTCAAGCCACAGGCGGTGCTCAGCGCGGAGGACGAAGAGGCGCTCACCCAAACCGGGCCCAAACGCCAAGGTGTGTTGAACAGGTTGCTGTTCCCGGGCCCGACAAAGGAGTACCAGGCTCACCGCGAAGTCTATGGTGACACCTCGAGCCTGTCGGCCAACCAGTTCTTCTACGGCTTGCGGCACGCCGACGAGCACCGCGTCAAGCTGGAACGCGGTGTCGAACTGCTGATCGGCCTCGAAGCGATCTCCGACCCCGACGAGCGCGGGATGCGCACCGTGATGTGCATCATCAACGGTCAGCTGCGTCCGGTGGTGGTTCGCGACCGCAGCGTGGCCAGCGAGGTGCCTGCCGCCGAGAAAGCTGATCGCACCAACCCCGACCATGTCGCGGCGCCGTTCGCCGGGGTGGTCACCGTCGGCATCTCCGAGGGCGACGCTGTGGAAGCCGGTCAGACCATCGCCACGATCGAGGCGATGAAGATGGAGGCGGCGATTACCGCACCGAAGGCGGGCACGGTCACGCGTGTCGCGGTGTCGGCGACCGCGCAGGTCGAGGGCGGCGACCTCCTGGCGGTGGTCAACTGACCCGCATCGTCGCCGGTGCTCTGGGTGGGCGCCGAATAGCGGTGCCGCAGCACCGGTCCGGGCGAGGTACCCGCCCGACCACCGACCGGGTACGCGAGTCCCTGTTCAACCTGTTGGCCGCCCGGATCGACTTCGCTGGGCTGCACGTGTTGGACCTGTATGCCGGCTCGGGTGCGCTGGGTCTGGAAGCCCTGTCCAGGGGTGCATCGTCGGCGCTCTTCGTGGAGTCAGATGCCAAGGCGGCCGACGTGATTACCCAGAATATCGGGGCACTGGGGGTGTGCGGCGCATCGGTGCGCCGCGGTGCGGTAGCGCCGGTGCTGGCCGGTGGGGCGACCGGGCCGGTGGATCTGGTATTGGCCGATCCGCCCTATGAGGTCGGAAACGCAGAGGTGGAGGCGATGCTGGGCGCGTTGGTCGCACATGGGTGGGTGGCCACCGAAACCGTCGCGGTCATCGAACGACCGGCCGCCGGCGCGACGCTCGCGTGGCCGGACGGGTGGTCGATGTGGAAAGCGCGCCGGTACGGCGATACCCGGATCGAGCTCGCCGAGCGCGACTGACCTCGGCGGGCCGGCGTCCTGCTAGCGTCGACCTTCATGAGCGGAGCGGTGTGCCCGGGATCCTTCGACCCGGTGACCCTCGGTCACGTCGACGTCTTCGACCGGGCGGCCGCCCAGTTCGACGAGGTGGTCGTCGCGGTCCTGATCAACCCCAGCAAGAAGGGCATGTTCGATCTTGACGAGCGGATCGCCCTGATCGAGGAATCGACGACGCACTTGCCGAACCTGCGGGTGGAGTCGGGTCAGGGGCTGGTCGTGGACTTCGTGAAGGCCCACGGTCTGACCGCCATCGTCAAGGGACTGCGCACGGGCACCGACTTCGAGTACGAGTTGCAGATGGCGCAAATGAATAAACACATCGCTGGCGTCGACACGTTTTTCGTCGCCACCGATCCGCGGTACTCGTTTGTGTCGTCCTCGCTGGCCAAGGAGGTCGCAACGTTCGGCGGCGACGTCTCGGAGTTGTTACCTGAACCGGTGAACGCCCGGCTTCGGGCCAAGCTCGCCGCTCAAGGCTGACTTTGGCCTCTGGTGTGCGACCAGATCGCGAAATCGCCCTCAACTGGCATCTACACGCACACTAGCCACTGCGGCATGTCAGCAATTGGTTGGCGACACACCGGCATCGATACCGTAGTCACAGGCGTAACACCAGGCACACTGGTCACTGTCAACTATGCCTGGAGGGTGTCGCCGTGTACCGAGTTTTTGAAGCGCTCGATGAAATGGGTGCGATTGTCGAAGAAGCCCGCGGCGTGCCGATGACGGCAGGCTGCGTGGTTCCCCGCGGCGATGTCCTGGAATTGATCGATGACATCAAGGACGCGATTCCCGGTGAACTCGACGATGCCCAAGACGTGCTGGACGCTCGCGATGCGTTGCTGCGCGAGGCCAAAGAACACTGTGAGGCCACGGTGTCGACGGCCAACGCCGAAGCGGATTCGATGGTCAACCACGCTCGCGCGGAGGCTGACCGACTTCTCAGCGATGCCAAGTCCCAGGCCGATCGGATGGTCGCCGAGGCGCGCCAACACAGCGAACGCATGGTCGGTGAAGCGCGCGACGAAGCCAACCGGATCGCCGCGACCGCCAAACGCGAATACGAGGCCAGCACCGGACGGGCCAAGGCCGAAGCCGACCGGATGATCGAAAGCGGCAACCTGACCTACGAGAAGGCAGTTCAGGAAGGCATCAAGGAACA
>JAGQTR010000382.1:0-897 GCA_020438915.1 Mycobacterium sp. | reverse complement strand
GACCGGCTGCGCGGCGAGTGCGACATCTACGTCGACAGCAAGCTGGCGGAGTTCGAGGACTTTCTCAACGGAACGTTGCGGTCGGTCGGCCGTGGCCGGCACCAGCTGCGCACCGCGGCGGGAACCCACGACTACGCGGCCCGCTGACCCTTGGGAGGCTGAACGTACGATACCGGCATGGCGACGCATGCGAACGCTGCCTCGCGCCGGGGATCACGGTCGCCGCTGGTGATCGACATCGCCCGGCTCGGCCGGCGGCCCGGCTCGATGATGACGCTGGAGATGACTGTCCCGAGCCCGTCGCGCATGGGACTGGAACTGATGGCCGTGGCCGAAGGGGCGCCGCTGGACCTGCGCCTGCGCCTGGAATCGGTCTCGGAGGGAGTTTTGGTCACCGGAACGGTCGCGGGGCCTACGTCGGGTGAGTGCGCTCGGTGCCTGCAGCCGATCACCGGTGAGGTCACTATCGACCTGACCGAGCTGTTCGCCTATCCCGACAGCACGACCGACGAAACCACCGATGCCGACGAGTTCGCCCGCGTAGGCCGCAACGGCGGCTCCGAAACCGTGGATCTCGAGCAGCCGATCATCGACGCGGTGGGATTGGCGCTACCGTTCTCGCCGGTGTGTGGGCCGGACTGCGCTGGATTGTGTCAGGAATGCGGCATCCCGCTGGCGTCCGCCGGACCGGACCATCGCCATGAGCAGATCGACCCGCGATGGGCCAAGCTGGCCGAGCTTCGGGAGCAGGCCGGAGAGGACTCGTGACGGTGGACCGCGCCCCGCTTCTCAAGGCGCTGGGTGTCGATCTGCCTGACGAGCTGCTGACAATGGCGCTCACCCACCGCAGTTATTCCTACGAGCACGGCGGACTGCCCACCAACGAGCGCCTGGAGT
>JAGQTR010000381.1 GCA_020438915.1 Mycobacterium sp. | reverse complement strand
TGTGAACCCACCGAGCCGAGCAGCATTCCGGCGAAACCCCCTCGACCATGGCTGCCCACCACCAGTAGCTGCGCACGTTCGGCTTCCTCGAGCAGCCCGCGGGCCGGTCGGTCACGACGCACCACGCGGCGCACCGTCACATCGGGATAGCGCTCCTGCCAGCCTGCCAAGCGCTCGGCCAGCACCATGTCCTCCTCGGGTTGGATCTCGGTCCAGCCGGCTCCGGGCAGCTCATAGCCGACATCGCTCCAAGTGTGCACGGCGACCAGGTCGACGCCGCGGCGCGACGCCTGGTCGAAGGCGATGGCGGTGGCGTGCTCGGATGCCGGAGAGCCGTCGATACCCACGACGACCGGAGCTTGCGCCGGATGCGGAATCAACGGGTCCTCGTCATGAATCACCGCCACAGGACACTGCGCATGCTGCACCAGCCCGAAACTGACCGACCCCAGCAGCCGACGTTCCCACTTTCCCAGTCCCCGACTGCCCACGACGACCATCTCGGCGTCCTTGCTCAGATCGGCGAGCGCCTGCACCGGCTGCCCCGAGAGCACCTGATGGTCGAACCGCATCCCCTCGACTCCCGCGGTCGCGACTTCGGCGACCCCCTGGGCATCGGCCAAAGCCTCGCGGGCGGTCTTCTGTTCGTCCTCGAAGAATGCCGCCGGCAGCGGAACCTGCATCCATGCCTGCACGGTCGAACCGGACAGCACGTACACCAACGTCAGGCCGATATCCCGCCGGGCGGCATCACGCGCGGCCCAATCGACGGCGACTCTCGACGCGGCCGAACCATCGACTCCTACTACGATTCCCAGAGCACCTGGTTGGGTGGACATCCGGCCTGCCTCCTCATCTGCGGCGGCAACGACGCCCCCGGGTTCCCTAACCGTATCGCCGCGCGGCGTCGCGCATGAAGGGGCGACGGTCACCGCGACAATGGGCCGAAAGTCCCTCGTCTCCGACGAAAGCCAGGGGCTTACCGAATCCGACTGCGGCCGAGCGCGCAATGCTGCTCGACAAGGTCTGCGCCGTGACGCATTCCTGCGGCGGCTGCGAAGCCGGCAGCGATCACCTGGGCACCGGCCGACATCGTCATGGCCGAGGTGACGCTGTCGCGCAGTCGGCCCGCAGTCAAGCGGCGGGCGGGGAGCCGGGTGCCGCACCGGGCGACCTGCACCCGGCGTGCCACCTCGAACTGATCGCGACCGAAAGGCACCGTGCAGACCGGTATCCCTCGGCTGAGCGCCTTCTGCGTGATACCCATGCCGCCGTGGGTCACCACGCATACCGCGCGATCCAGAACAGCAGAATGTGGGACGAACCCGACCACGGTCGCATTGTCGGGGGTGCGCGCTGCGACCCGGGGAATCCCGGCCGGCGCGGTCGCCACCACATGCACCGGTTCGTCGTCGAGGGCCTGCAGCGCTGACTGCACTAGCACCGTATCTGCCTGGGGCACAGACGACGTTGTCACCAGGACCACGGGCCTGTCGTCATCGGTGACCCACCGGGGCGGTCCCGATGAAGGCGGCTCGAAGATTGCCGGGCCGATCAAGTGGACCGAATCGCCCCAGTCGGTGTGCGGGTACTCGAACGGTTTGGCGGTCGCGACGAGGACGGCGGGAGCGCGGCGGAGCAACTCGTCGACGCCGCGTACCGCGGGCAACCCCAAAGCAGCACGTAGCGGGTCGAGGCCACGCCGCGCCGGTCGGTCGAATACCGCGTGGGTGACCGTTCTGACCCCGGCGTCCCTGATCCGGCCGGCCCACCCGGACCACGGCGGAAAACCCGGACCGAACGGCGGGGATCCCGGGCTGTCGAGGTACGGGATGAACGGGCTGAACACCAGCCACGGGATGCTGGTCGTCTCCGCGGCCGAGATCGCCCCCCAGCAGTTGGCGTCGATCAGCAGCACATCGGGTGCGACCTCGGCGATCGCCGCGCCGAGATCGGCCACCTCCAGGGGGGCGCGACCCGTGAGCACCTCGACGGTTCTGCCGGCCACAATCAGAGCGCTGCCGGTATCCCAGTCTTGGCTCTGCAGGGCCTCGATTCGCCGGTCGACGGGCTGGGCGGCAAACCCCAGCCGTCGGCAGAGCGGGACCCCTGAGCTCAGGGTGCGCACGTGAACCTGGTGCCCACGCGCGGCGAGCTCACACAGCAGCGCGCAGAATGGGAACAGATGACCCAGCGCCGGCGATGTGTACGCCAGGACTACCGCCATCGGCCACCCCGGTCGTGGTTTGCGAACCGACCAATCCATCTACAAGCTGGCAACGAATCGATCAACGGCATTGAATGAACATGCCTTCCTGTCCGTACGAACGATATCCGGTGGTGTCCATGAACTCAGTCCAGAGCCAGGAGCTCGTTGTTCTCCTCGACGACTCGGGCAGACGCATCGGCACCGCGCCGAAGTCGGAGGTGCATCACGGCTCGACACCGCTGCATCTGGCATTCTCCTGCTACCTCTTCGACGGTGCGGACCGGGTGCTGCTGACCCGGCGGGCGCTGGCAAAGCAGGCCTTCCCCGGCATCTGGACCAACTCCATCTGCGGACACCCCGGCCCCGACGAGCCGATGCAGGACGCGGTGGCCCGCCGGGCATCTGAGGAGCTGGGCGTCGATATCGCGGAATTGCGTTGTGTGCTGCCCGATTTCCGCTACCGGGCGATCGATGCCGACGGCGTGGCAGAGAACGAGGTGTGCCCGGTCTTCTGCGCCCGCATCGCCGGTCCGGTGAGTCCTAACCCCGCCGAGATCATGGACACCGCGTGGGCGACGTGGGATCAACTGCGGACAGCCGTGCAGCTCCCCTGGGCGATCAGTCCGTGGGCCACCGAGCAGATCCCGCTGCTCGATGCGGCGGGCATCGGACGGACGAATCACGACCTCAGCTCGTAGAGACGCTCGGCGTAGACGAGGTCATCACGCCACAGCCGGGTCGCCGCCATCCCCATCAGAGACCTGATCCCCGGGGCCACCAGGAGTGCCTTTCGGAAGTGCCGCCGGTCCGAGTGCGCGATCGTCGCTTCCACCACCGCGGTGCGCGGCAGGCCGTCTGGCCCGACACCCAGCGGTGTGGCGTGTGTTTCCACCACGCTGCCCCGCCCTTCGCCGTCGACGATGCGCATCACCACGGTGCGCGGACCGGGCGTGCTGAACTCGGCGATGACCGGCACCCCGAGCCGGCCCATTCGGAACGTCACGGCCACAACGAAGCGATCGGCCTCGTCGGGCAGATCAGCATCGGGAGGCGGTGCGCTGAGCACCTCCAGCCGTGTGAACGAATACGGGTGAAACCATGCTCCGTGCCACGGATCCAGCCTGTTGGCGACGACATCGCAGGGCTCGCAGGTCCCTTCGAGCCGGGCGACCGCGGCCAGTCGCGGCTCCGGTGGGCGTTCCGGAATGAGCGGAGCGTCGGTGGGCGCCTCGGTACCGGCAGTGTCGCGGACGCCGACCGTGCCGAGGGTGTCGAGGCGGACCCAACACAGCACCCCGTCGTCATAGGACGGAAAAGGGCGCCAGGTGCCGTGGCGCTGGTCGGAGAGCCGCAGACCGTGCCACGGACACACCAGCACCCCGCAATCGACCACGGCGGTAGCCAGATCGGCGCCCAGATGCGGACACGCCCGCGGTGCCACCCGCAGCCCGCCGTCGGCGGCACGCCAGGCCACGATCTGCACTCCGGCCACGCTGGTACCCCAGGGTTTGTTGGCGATCCGCGAACTCGCCGCGAACGCGAACCAGTTACCGCTGGGGCGACGCCGGGCACGTTCGGCCGCCGCCCGGATCAGCGCGGGATTGGCTTCTGCGTAGGTCGGTTTCTGTTTCGACCAGTCCGACCGCGGAATGCTCACGAACGGCCAGGCCTTTGCCGCACTGACGCGCAGGTCCGACAGCTTGCTCATCGGCGCGAGCCTCCTCCACGTTGTGCCAGCTTGCGCAGCAACCTCGATCGACCGTGATTAGGAACGGTGTGCACCGTGTGGCCCGCCAGACCGAAGTCCTCCAGAAGGTGATTGGCCGCGACCCATCCGGTGGTCGCCGCGCGTTCCATCAACGCTACCGGGAGATCCACCCGAATCCCATCCCCCGCCAACACAACTCGCGGATCGGGAGTGCGCACACCGGGCCGCCGGGCGAAGTCACCCGGGGCCAGCCGGGGACAATCGTCGCGACGCAGCAATCGTTCGTCGACGATGGACGCGCTGACGGTCTCGGGATAGAGCTCGTGCATGCGCGCCACCAGGGCGTGGCGCGCTTCCTCGTCGGTGCCGACAACCGAGTAGGCGTGCAGTTCCACCACCGAACCGCCGGTCCGTGCGGCCCACTGGGCCGCTTCCCGTTCGTAGCGCTCCAGCACGCTGACATTATCCAGGGGCGGACGCCCACCGGTTCCCATGAACGGCGCACGATCGCTGCGTACCGGTCGATCCAGCCACAGCCGCAACACGACAAATGGCGGCGCGTTGTGCAGGTCGGCAACCCGGCCCCGCCAGTCGTCGTCGCCGAGACCCGGGGACTCCGCCACGATTCGGCGCAGGCCGGCGATGTCGGCCGCCAGCACCACCGCGTCGGCGGTGAACCCGCTACCGGTCGCGCACGCCACCTGGATCTCCGACGCCGAGGTCAGGCTCTGGACCGTGCGGCCGGTGTGGAAACGCACACCGCGGGACTCCAGATACTGCCGCAGCGGGTTCCAGAGTGCGACATCGAAGTTCGCGTTGGCGACATCGAACAGCAGACCCTCGCTAGACCCGAGGAAATAGATGTGGAACATGGTTACCAGCTCAGCCGCCGACAACTTTTCCGGCCGGGCGAAGAAACTGCGGGCGAACACCTCGAAGGCCAGGTGCCGTGCCGCGTCGGGAAAATTGATGTCGCGAAGGAACGTACCGGCATCGATGTCATCGAGTTCGCCGTAGGTGTCCGGCACCGAAACCGTCGCCAGCGGCGCGGCGGCTTTCGCATCGAGGCGAACCAGGTCACGAAGCCGGAACGTCGGACTGCGGAGCGCGAAGACCAGAGCGTTGAGCGGTGGTGTGCGAGGCAGACCGCGGAAGGTGTCGCTGCGCCCGGTCGCGTCGATCAGTGGATAGTCCGCTACCGGCGTCAACGCGCTCAGGTGCGGATCCCCGCGGCGCAGTAACGCTCGCAAGTTGTAGTACTGGCGAAAGAATGCGTGGAAGCCCCGGTTCATCGCGGTCACCGAACCGTCGGAGAGGGTGTCGGTCCAGCCCCCCACCCGGCCGCCCAGATGGTCGGCCGCCTCGACGACATCGACGCTGACGCCCCGCTCGCTGAGTCCGGCCGCGGCGGCCAGTCCGGCGATCCCGCCGCCGACCACGACGACCCGGGGCACCCGCTCAAGGGAGCCGGCATCGCTGCGGCCGGATCGGGCAGGCAGCGTCTGGCGCAGTCGGTCCGGTTGGGTCATCGCTGCTGTGACCCCTCAGCCACCTGGGCCTGCGGGCGACGCCGCTCCCAGAGCAACAGCACCGCGGTCACCAACGCGAAGCCGAAAAGGAAATCCTCGATCGGGATGTCGAGAGGAAACCGAATCCCGGTGGTGTGCTGTTCGTTG
This sequence comes from Mycobacterium sp., assembly GCA_020438915.1. Classification (GTDB taxonomy): domain Bacteria; phylum Actinomycetota; class Actinomycetes; order Mycobacteriales; family Mycobacteriaceae; genus Mycobacterium. The sequence goes on along the minus strand of JAGQTR010000381.1, from coordinate 3,256 downwards.
TAAAGGACAATCGGCGCACTGAGTTTGGTCAGCCAGCCGTCGACCGGGATCTGGAAACCCAACACGATCACCATGGAGATCCAGTACGCGGGCCGGCCGAACAGGCCGGTGCGCCACACCCGGATTTCCAGCACACACACCGCGATCACCGCGAGAACCGCCGGAAGCGTGTAGCCCAGCCCGCTCATCGGGGCCCCCTGCTCTTCGCGCGACGCGCACTGAGCATCGACAGGATCGAATCGACCGCGGAGTAGGTGAGCACGCCACACAGCGGAATCACCACGAAGAACAGCACTTCTTCCAACGGCAGATCCCCGGGTGCGATCAGCCCCAGGATGTAGCGCGGGTTGTACCACCAGACGCCGGCCGCCACCGCGATCCCATCCCAGATGAGGAACACCCCGGCGACCGGGAGCAGGGCTGCCAGAAACCGGCGCGGCTGTCGATACACACCACGGCCGAACAGTTCCAGTGGAGCGGTGAGAAGAAGGCATGCGCCCAGAACGATCAGGTACTGCCAGCGGTCCACACTCACCTGCTCCCGTGTCTTAGCCGTGCACCCCACGACCGCACGATTCCGCTGCTGGCGACGCTGAGTCGTCGGGCTTTACCAACTGTGGCACGCTGGCTGAAGATCTGAAAATCGATCTCCTCGATACGCTGCAGGATCTCTGAGTACAGCGTGAGTGCCGCCGCGACGCACGGCCGCGACACCGGAGCCAGCTTGTCGATGCCCGGCCGGGCCTCGGCGTAGACCTGACGCGCCGTGGCATGTTGATCCATCAAGGCTCGGCGCACCCGAGGGTCGGTGCGGCCCCGGTCCTGACACCAGCTCAGCAACTCCCGGTCGACTCCATGGGCAGCGAGTTCGTCAGCGGGCAGATACACCCTGCCGCGGCGCAGATCTTCGTCGACGTCCCGGAGGAAGTTGGTGAGCTGGAACGCCTTTCCGAGTGCCGCCGCATGCGGGGCGGCCTCTTCGCGCGGGCCGACGGTGCCCAGGATCGGCAGCAGCTGCAGGCCGATCACCTCCGCCGACCCGTACATGTAGCGGTCCAACGCCGCACGATCCGGATAGTCGGTGACGGTCAGATCCATCCGCATCGAGGTCAGGAAGTCGTCGAAAAGATTCCATCCGATGTCGTACCTCCGGGCGGTGTGCACTACCGCTGTCAAGGTCGGATCATCGTGGCACGGTTGGTTTTCCACCAGCGCGTTAAACAGCCGGGTGGACAGTGTCTGTAACTGGTCGGCGCGTAATTCCCGGCCGCGGTCATCGAAGTCGTCCAGGATGTCGTCCGCGCGGCGGGCGAACCCGTAGAGCGCGTGCACCGCGGGCCGCTGCCGGGGTGTCAGCAGCCGGGTGGCCAGAAAGAACGTCTTGCCGTGGCGGGCGTTGATCGTGCGGCACTGCCGGAACGCCTCACGCAGCGCCGGGTCCCGCAGACCGGCGGCATCGAGTTCGGATCCGATCATCGTTGGTACACCTCTCGATCAGGGCGGCGAGTGGATACTCCGGTGACCCGGTCGGCAGCCAACCGACCCGACATCACCGCGGTGGGCACGCCCACCCCGGGCACGGTCGAAGAGCCGGCCAACACCACGTTGTCCACGCCTCGGACGGTGTTTGCCGGCCGGAACGGTCCGGTCTGGGCGAAGGTGTGAGCCAACGCGAACGGGGTGCCGGCGGCCATGCCCTGGCGGCCCCAGTCCGCGGGCGTCACCGCGTGCAACAACTCGAGATCGTCACCGAGCTGAGGCAGCCGCGCGGCCACCGCGCCGAGCATATCCTCAACATAACCCGCACCCGTGGCATCCCAATCAATCTGCCCCACTTCGGTATTGGGTGTCGGAGCCAAGACGTAGAGCAAATCGCGACCGGGCGGCGCCAGACTGGGATCACTGGCGGTTGGTCGGGTCACCAACAGCGACGGATCCCCCATGACCCGTCCGCGGTCGATGATGTCACCGAAGGTCTGCTTCCACGCGTCACCGAAAACAATGGTGTGGTGCCCGACGTCGGCACCCACGGCACGACACCCGACGTGCGCCACCACCGCCGACGGCGCCGGGCGCAGCTTCAGCAGCCGGCGCGGCGTGCGGCCCAGCAGTCGATAGGTGTCGGGAAGTTCGGTGGTGAGCACGACCGCGTCGCCGGCGATTCGCTCACCAGCCTGGGTACGCACCGCGGTGACCCTCGAGCCGCTCCACTCGAGCTCCGATACCTTTGAGTCATACATGAATTCGACCCCGGCCTCGGCTGCGGCAGCGGCCATCGCGTCCGGTAGCGCCCGCATTCCACCGCGCGGAAAGTACACCCCGGCAATGGTGTCCATGTAGGCGATGACCGCGTACACCGCCAGCGCGCTCTGGGGCGGGACGCCGGCATAGAGGGCCTGAAAGGTGAACACCCGCAGCAGCCGCTCGTCGGTCAGGAATTGGCCGATCACTTTCTCCCAGCGCCGGAATCCGCCGAGCGCGACCAGCCGCGCCAGTTGCGGTGTCAGCAGCGACAGGGGGGAGTCGAAGTTCGCGCCGATGAACCCGTCGAACTCGGTGTCGTAAAGTTTGGTCAGCCAGGACCGCAGTCGCAGGTAGGCCTCGGCTTCCCGGGGTCCGGCGAATCGTTGGATTTCGGCGAACATCGCATCTGGCTCGGTATGCACGGCCAGGCTGTTGCCGTCGGCGAACATCGCCTGGTAGGCCGGGTGAACCGGCATTAGCTCCAGACGGTCGGCCAGGCGGTCACCGACCGCTGCCATGGCGTCATCGATGATGTCGGGCATGGTCAGCACCGTCGGTCCGGTGTCGATGCGATAGCCCGAAATATCGGCCCTGCCGACTCGGCCGCCGGGGACCGCCCCGCGTTCGACGACGGTGACATCGCGCCCACGGCCGGCCAGATACAGCGCCGCCGACAAACCCGACAGCCCTGCCCCGACCACGACGACCCGGTCGGTCTTTCCCTCGATGGTGCGCATCACGCGGCCCTTTCGGTGCAAATGACGGCCATGTCTTCCAGTGCGGTACGGGCCGTTTCGGGGATCTCGACAGACTCAAGGCAACCCAGCGCGCGGCCCAGACGTTCCTCGATGAGCTGTTCTATCCACTGCACAGCGCCGCTGGCGGTGATCAGGGTTCGCCACCGTTCGGTGTCGGCGGGGCTCAGCTGCGGGGTGGTCATCAGTTCGCAAAGCTGGCGCCGCAACGCGCTGTCGGCCAGCTGGTGGGCGGCGACGACGACGCTGGTCGCCTT
>JAGQTR010000380.1:5656-6045 GCA_020438915.1 Mycobacterium sp. | reverse complement strand
CGAGGTCGACGCCGGTGTGGGTGGTCGCGCCGCCGTCCAGATCGGGCGGCGTCTGGCGCGGCTGGCGCGTACCCATCAAGTGATCGTCGTGACCCATCTACCGCAAGTCGCGGCGTATGCCGACGTGCATCTGGTGGTGGAGGGTCCCGACAGCAGCGGCAACGGCACAAGTGCCAGCGGTGTGCGCCGCCTCGACGACGAGCACCGGGTCGCCGAGTTGGCTCGAATGCTGGCGGGACTGGGGGAGTCAGACAGCGGCCGCGCGCATGCCCGCGAGCTCCTCGATGCCGCCCGAACAGACCGTGAGCGGGGATCTTAGGGCTGTTACAGAAGTGAAAATACATAACTAATGAGGCTAATGTTACGGCGCGCCTCCGACGCTTAACTGT
>JAGQTR010000380.1:1603-5633 GCA_020438915.1 Mycobacterium sp. | reverse complement strand
CATGAAGATGTCTGCGCTGCTCTCCCGTAATACCAGCTCGCGGCCGGGGATCACCGGCACCGCCCGGGTTGACCGCGACATCGATCGGCTGTTGCGGCGCCTCACGCCGGGAGACATCGTCGTCATCGACGCCCAGGATCTGGATCGGATCACCGCCGACGCGCTCGTCGAGGCCGAGGTCGCAGGAGTCGTGAATGCCTCCACGTCCATCTCGGGGCGATACCCCAACCTGGGGCCCGAAGTTCTGGTAGCCAACGGCATCGTGCTGGTCGACGACACCGGCCCGGAGGTCTTCAAGAAGGTCAAGGACGGCGCTCGGGTTCGGATCAACGACGGTGGCGTGTACTCCGGGGACCGTCGGCTGATTCTGGGCACTGAACGTACTGACGCCGAGATTCACGAGTTGATGCAGGAAGCAAAGGGCGGTCTGGTCGCACATCTGGAAGCCTTCGCAGGTAACACCATTGAGTTCATCCGCAGCGAGAGTCCGCTGCTGATCGACGGAATCGGGATTCCCGACATCGACGTCGACGTGAACCGCCGCCATGTCGTCGTCGTGGCCGAAGAGTCGCACGCCGCAGCAGATCTGAAGGCTCTCAAGCCCTTTATCAAGGAGTACCAGCCGGTTCTGGTGGGGGTGGGCACCGGCGCCGACATTCTGCGCAAGGCCGGCTACCGTCCGGAGTTGATCGTCGGCGACCCGGACAAGATCAGCACCGAGGTGTTGCGCTGCGGAGCCCAGGTGGTGCTGCCCGCCGACGCCGATGGGCACGCCGCAGGACTCGAGCGCATCCAGGACCTCGGCGTGGGCGCGATGACCTTCCCAGCCGCAGGATCGGCGGCCGACCTGGCGCTGCTGCTGTGCGACCACCACGGCGCCTCGCTCATCGTCACCGTGGGCCACAGCGCGAGTATCGAGGAGTTCTTCGACCGCACGCGCCAGCGCAGCAACCCCTCGACATTCCTGACCCGGCTGAAGGTCGGCGAGAAGCTCGTCGACGCGAAAGCCGTTGCCACGTTGTATCGCAGCCGGGTTTCCGGTAGCGCGATCGCGCTGTTGGTGCTGGCAATGCTGATCGCGGTGATCGCGGCACTGTGGGTCTCGCGCGCCGACGCCGCGGTGCTGGAGTGGGTCGCCCAGTACTGGAACCAGTTCACGCTCTGGGTTCAGGGCCTGGTCTCCTAGAAGGTGATGTCGTGATCTCACTGCGTTCGCATGCCATCTCGCTCGCCGCCGTCTTCCTGGCACTGGCTATCGGAGTTGCCCTGGGCTCGGGACTGCTGTCCGAGACTGTGATGTCCGGTCTGCGTGACGACAAGCAGGAAATGCAGACCCAGATTGAGTCGCTGAGCAGCGACAAGAACGCGCTCAACGAAAAGCTCTCCGCTGCAGCAGATTTCGATGCACAAATGGCGCCGCGTATACTGCGTGACAGCCTTGCGGAGAAGTCGGTGATTTTGTTCCGCACCCCCGACGCAGCCGACGGTGATATCGACGCGTTGACCCGGGTGGTGGAGCAGGGCGGTGGGCGAGTGACCGGCACCATAGCGTTGACACAGGAGTTCGTCGAGGCGAACTCGGCGGAGAAACTGCTTTCGGTGGTCAACTCGCCGATAGTGCCTGCCGGAGCGCAGCTGAGCACCGGCTCGGTCGATCAGGGCTCCCAGGCCGGTGACCTCTTGGGGATTGCCGTGTTGATCAACCGAGATGCCAATGTGCCTCCGGTCGACGACGCCCAACGGGACACCGTGCTGGCGGCGCTGCGTGATACCGGATTCCTCACCTACGACACCCAGCGCATCGGGGCGGCCAACACCGCACTCGTCGTCACCGGTGGGGCCCTTGGCGACGACGCCGGAAACCAGGGTGCGACCGTTGCCCGGTTCGCGGCCGCCCTCGCACCCCACGGTTCGGGCACGGTCCTCGTCGGGCGCGACGGATCGGCCTCGGGAACCTCCGCGGTCGCGGTGACAAGGTCGGATGCCGGGCTGAACAGCGTTGTCAGCACCGTCGACGACGTCGATCGGGAATCCGGCCGCATCACCTCGGTGCTGGCGTTGAGCGACCTGATTGCCGGTGGGCGACCGGGTCAATTCGGGACCGGGCCGGGCGCGAACGAAGTCACCGTCCCGCAGTAGGCCTGGCTGAGCAGATCACCCGCTGGGTGTCGGGCACTGTTTGCGTGGAACAGCACCCGACCCAGCCTGAGGTGGCGGCGCGTTACTTCTATACGGTGTCGGTTTCCTGGTCTCCAAGCAACTCGCGGGCCGCGAGGCCGATCAGCGATCGGGGATCATCGGAGTCGCGCACGTCGCTGTCGAGTTCCCAGAACATGACGCCGCCCAAGCCCAGCGACTTGATGTAGTCGAGCTTGTACTGCAGTGATTGCGGGTTCTCGTAGGTGATGAATGTTCCACCGTTGGCGGTGCTGTAGATGTAGGGCGCCTTGGCCTGTTCGTCCCAGTACACCTTGTACAGGTTCGGTTGTTGGGCAACCAGATCCATGATGTGCCAGTAATCGATCACGCCCGGTTCGAACGTCCCCAGCCCGGCCCCGGTAGCCGGATCGAAAAGCCCGCCGTCTGCGGTGTTCGGTACGCCGGTCCAGCTGCGCCCATACAGCGGGCTACCCAGCACGACTTTCGCCGGGTCGACCTGCTGCAGGTAGAGGTTGACGGCGTGGTCGACGTTGTACAGCGCGTTGGCTGATCCGGTTGTGGGGTACAGCCCCGACTGGTGACCGGTCTGATTATCCCAGGCGCCGGCCAGGTCATAGGACATCAGGTTGAACCAGTCCAGGTAGGGCTCCATTCCGGCCAGGTCGAAGTTGGCGACCTTGTCGTAGCCCGCCGGGCCGGCGATAGTGAGTAGATACTCCTTACCGTCGATGCCGTCGGTCTGTTCGAGCAGATCGAGCTGGCGACGAATCTCCTGAACCAGCAGGACGTAGTTGGCGCTGTCCTGCGGGCGGTAGGAGTTGTTGGGTAGACCGCCCGAGACCGGGTATTCCCAGTCCAGGTCGATGCCGTCGAAGCCGTAGGTGGTGATGAACTCAACCGCTGATTTGGCGAACTTCTCGCGCGATGCGGCGGTAAGGGCGACGTCGGAGAAGTTGTCAGAGAGCGTCCAGCCGCCGATCGCGATCAGCGTCTCCAACCCCGGGTTCTGTTCTTTGAGCTTTGACAGCTGGTTGAAGTTGCCCTTCAACGCCTGGTCCCAGGTGTCCCCGGGGTAGGCCTTCTCCACTGCGGCGAAGGAGTCGAACAGCACCACTTCGCCGCTGTTGTTGATATCGGCGAATGCGTAATTGATGTGGGTCAACTTGTCGGCCGGGATGTCAGCGACGTGGTAGTCGCGACCGTAGATGCCCCACTCTGCGAAGTAACCCACCACGCGGTATTCGTCCTCGACGGTGGCGTTGGGGTTGACGTCGTCGTTGCTGATCAGGCCCACGCCCTGGGACGTCCCGAACTCCGCGCCCGTGATGCCGGACAGCACCAGGATGAGTGACTCGTTGGTCTCGTAGGTGGTGTCGCCGTTGATCTTGATACGAACCTGCTTGGCCGTTTCGCCGGAGGCGAACGTCAAGACGCCCTGCGCTGCCTGGTAATCCGATCCCGCGGTGGCGGTGAAGTCTTCGGTCCGGTAGTTGACGGTGACGACTTCTTCGGTCGGGGCGGAGAGGCTGACGTTGAAGACCATGTCGGCGGTGCCGCCATTGCCTTCCTGGACAACGGTATTGGCGACCGAAAGTTTCGGTGTAGCCGGCTGAGTCGGCTGGCCCGGTGTCGCGCCGACCAGCGCCAGGTTGGTCGGAGTGCCACCGGAGGCGGTGAAGCCGAACGAGGTTGCGCCCCCAGCGGCAATGTTGGCGTTCCAGTCAGCACCCTTGATCACGTAGTGGCCAGCGGTGTTCGAGACGACACTGGCGCTCCAGATCGACGAGATGGTGCCGGGGAAGTCGAACTCGACCTGCCAGCCCGACAGCGGTGTGGACCCCGGGTTGTTCACGGTCACGTCACCGTTGAA
>JAGQTR010000380.1:0-1508 GCA_020438915.1 Mycobacterium sp. | reverse complement strand
CCCGGATCGGTCGGACCCGGATCGGGGGCAGTGTCGTCGTTGAGAATGCTTCCGGCCCCGACGGCGTCTCCGAGGGTGGCGCCGGTGGGGTTGGACAGAGTGACGCTGAACGTTTCATCCGGTTCGACGAGGGTGTCGCTCAGCACCTGGACCTGGATGGTCTGTGTGGTGACTCCGGGGGCGAAGGTGATCGTTCCGGCGGTGGCGATGTAGTCGCTGCCTGCGGTCGCGGTGCCGTTGGAGGTCGAGTACTGCACGCTCACCGGTTGGGTGGACGGGGCCCCCAGTGTGACGGTGAACCGGGCTAAGGCATTGCCGCTACCGTCGGTGCTGTATTGGATCGGCTCCAGGTAAACCATCTTGTTCTCGTTGACGGTGTTCCAGTCATCGGCCAGGATCCCGCCAGTATCACCGGAATTGGGGTTCCACGACCAGTATGTCCAGCTGATGCCTTCGGCGCTGGCGGGGATGTCGATGGTGCCGTTGTTGTCGAAGTCACCCGACATGTACGAGGTGATCGCCTCGAACCAGGGTTCGTCTTTGGGATCGACGAGCTTGGTACCGAACTCGCCGACCATGATCGGGGCGATGTTCTGCTCATAGATGTAGCCCCACATGTCCTCGTACTTGTCGGGCAGCCCGGCGGCAAAGCCCGCATCTTGGAACCACGGCTGGGCGTACACCGAGTTCGGATAGTCGTGCGGGGAGTACACCACCCGGTTGGGCACGTCGAGTGTGATCGGACGCTCCTGCACACCCATCAGGTTGCCGCCCCACCAGTAGTTCTGACCCTGGTAGGTCTCCACACCCTCGACGATGATCAGCAAGTCCGGGTTGACAGCGAGGATGGCGTTGCCTGCTCGTTCAGCCGCCCGGGCCCAGTCGGTGGCTCCGCCGCCGCCCCAGGTGCCGTTGTGCGGCTCATTGGACAGATCCATGCCGATCACTGTGGAGTTGCCCTCGTACCTGTTGGCCAGCATCTGCCAATCGGCGACCCACTTGTCCTCGGTGAAGGCGCCCTCGTACCACAGGCCGTTTCCGTTGGGGCCGTTGCCCGCGCTGCTGCGGTGCTGATCCAAAATGACCCGCAGGTTCTTTTCACCGGCGTAGCGGATGATTTCGTCCATCACCTGCAGCCGTGACATTCCCTGCAGTTCTGGATTCTTGGAGTAGTCGATGCCGGTGGGCGCGGTGTTTGAGTGCAGCATCTCGTTGGAGAACGGCAAGCGGATGGTGTTGAACTCCTCGGCCGCCATCTGATCGATCATCGACTTGTAGCTGCGCGTCCACAGACCATGCGGAACTCCGTTAGGGGTCTCCCCACCGAACCAGTTCACCCCGGCCAACTTGACCGTTTCTCCCTGCGAATCGATGATCTGGTTTCCGGACGTGCTCACATAGCCGGGGGCGATTCCTCCGCTACCCGGATTTCCTTCAGCCACTGACGCATCCGAGATATTCAGCGTCGACAGAGGTGGGGGCGCGGCGACGTCGTCGTTGGTGATGGT
>JAGQTR010000379.1 GCA_020438915.1 Mycobacterium sp. | reverse complement strand
GAGCAGAAGGCGGCCGACGCCGCCAGGCAGCTCGCCGACCTGAAGCAGCAGCTCGCCGATCTGAAGCAGCAGCTCGCCGCCGCCACCAGGCAGGCCGCCGACGCCGCCAAGCAGGCCGCCGACAACGACAAGCGCGCCGCCGACGCCGCCAAGCAGGCCGCCGACGCCGGGCACACGTTGGGCCAGGAATTGGCGCTGCTGACGGTCCACGGTGTGCTGCACCTGCTGGGCTACGACCACGCCGAGCCCGACGAGGAAAAGGAGATGTTCGCGCTGCAGCGTGAGCTTCTCGAAGAGTGGGTGGCCGACCAGGTCGAGACCTACTACCAGGATCGGCAAACCGATAAGGACCGTCGCTTGCTGGACAAGTCCCGATTCTTCCCCGACGTGAACCACGGCGACATTCCGTGAGCCCTATCGGTCAACTGATCAGCGCCATCGTGCTGGTCGGCTTCGGTGGCCTGTTCGCAGCGACCGACGCCGCGTTGAGCACGGTGTCGATGGCGCGAGTCGAAGAATTCGTTCGTGAGGAACGTCCCGGGGCGGTGCGGCTGGCCCGGGTGATGGTCGAGCGGCCGCGCTACATCAACCTCATCGTGCTGCTGCGCATCACCTGCGAGGTCGGCGCGACGGTGTTGCTTGCGGCCTACCTGGACGGCGGACTCGGCGTGACGTGGGGACTCGCCGTTGCGGCCGCGATCATGGTGGTGGTCAGTTTTGTCGCGATCGGCGTGGGGCCCCGCACGGTGGGCAGGCAGAACGCCTACACCATCGCGCTGATCACCGCCCTGCCGCTGCAGACGCTGTCGGTGTTGTTGCTGCCGGTGAGTCGGCTGCTGGTCTTGATCGGCAACGCGCTCACGCCGGGCCGGGGTTTCCGCAACGGTCCGTTCGCCTCCGAGATCGAGCTGCGCGAGGTCGTCGACATGGCCCAGCAGCGGGGGGTAGTGGCCGACGACGAGCGCAAGATGATCCAGTCGGTGTTCGAACTCGGCGACACACCGGCGCGGGAGGTGATGGTGCCGCGTACCGAGATGGTGTGGATCGAGTCGGATAAAACCGCCGGCCAGGCCACGTCGCTGGCGGTGCGTAGCGGGCATTCCCGAATTCCGGTCATCGGGGAGAACGTCGACGACGTCGTCGGTGTGGTGTATCTCAAAGATCTCGTACAGCGCACCTACTACTCGACCAACGGCGGCCGGGACACCGCAGTCTCCGACGTGATGCGCAAGGCGGAGTTCGTCCCGGATTCCAAGCCGTTGGATGCGCTGCTGCGCGATATGCAGCGCGACCGGGTGCACATGGTGCTGCTGGTCGACGAGTACGGTGCGATCGCAGGTTTGGTCACGATCGAAGATGTGCTCGAGGAGATCGTCGGGGAGATCGCCGACGAATATGACACCGACGAGGTGGCTCCGGTGGAAGAGTTGGGTGACAACAGGTTCCGGGTCTCGGCCCGGCTGCCCATCGAGGACCTCGGCGAGCTCTATGAGATCGAGTTCGGCGATGATCTCGACTTCGACACAGTAGGGGGCCTGGTGGCGTTGGAATTGGGCCGTGTTCCGCTGCCAGGTGCCCAGGTGGTCTCGCACGGGCTGCGATTGCTTGCCGAGGGCGGCCCCGATCAGCGTGGCCGGTTCCGTATCGGCACGGTGCTCGTGAGCCCGGTGGAGGAACCACGAACGGAGACGGCAGAGTGAGCGAGTTCAAATCCGGCTTCGTCTCTCTGGTGGGTCGGCCCAACACCGGTAAGTCGACTCTGACCAACGCCCTGGTGGGCAGCAAGGTCGCGATCACCTCCAACCGTCCCCAGACCACCCGGCACACCATCCGCGGCATCGTGCACCGTGAGAACTTCCAGATCGTGCTGGTCGACACCCCCGGCCTGCACCGGCCCCGCACGCTGCTCGGCAAACGGCTCAACGACCTGGTTCGGGACACCTACGGCGAGGTCGATGTGATCGGGTTGTGCATCCCCGCCGACGAGCTGATCGGTCCCGGCGACCGTTGGATCTACGAGCAGATCCGCTCCGTCGCCCCGAGAACCGCCCTGGTGGTGATCGTCACCAAGATCGACAAGGTCGCCAAGGACAGGGTGGCCGCGCAATTGGTGGCGGTGAACGAGTTGGCGGGCGATCACGCGGCGGCGATAGTCCCGGTCTCGGCGACCACCGGCGAGCAGGTCGACGTGCTCATCGACGTTCTGGTTGACCAACTCGAACCCGGCCCGGCGTTCTACCCCGACGGGGAGCTGACCGATGAGCCTGAGGAAGTCCTCATGGCCGAGCTGATCCGCGAGGCTGCCTTGGAAGGGGTTCGTGACGAACTTCCGCATTCGCTTGCGGTGGTGATCGATGAGGTCAATGAACGCGAAGGCAGGGACGATCTGATCGACGTCCACGCGCTGATCTACGTCGAACGGGACAGCCAGAAGGGCATCGTCATCG
>JAGQTR010000378.1 GCA_020438915.1 Mycobacterium sp. | reverse complement strand
GTGCCGGACGGTTTCCTCAGGGCAAGAAGCGCACATCGTCGCCGAAGAACACGCCATTGTCGGGCTGGCCACATTCCGCCCCGCTATTCGTCGGTCGGGACGGTGAGCGGATGACGCGTGGCACTCTACAGTCGCGTATCAAGCGCGCGTTCAAACGCGCGGGGCCGGACGCGCGCCCCGTACCCGGCGCCCTGGTGCACGGCCTTCGCCACACCTATGCAACTGAGCTCGCGACCTCGAATGTCAGCGTCTACACGCTGATGAAACTCCTCGGACATGAGTCGATGACGACATCGCAGCGTTACGTTACGGCGGCGGGGATTGAAACACGAAGTGCGGCAGCGCAAAATCAGCTTTACTCCCTATTGACCGAACAACGGGAGGACGATGGACCAGCTGAGAACAAAGCGATCCATGTGCCCCAAGGACGAAGGAAGGCCTCGCAATGAGTAAGCGAGTGAGCCTGATTCTCCGCGACGCAGACGAGGCGATGATCGCTCCCTTCCTCCATCGGGGCTCGCCAGCTGTCCGTTCTCATTGAATCTGGGGCACATTTACTAGTCTGACCTGCATTGCCCCAGATTGGATGAGAATTTCGATCGCGACGTTTCTCATTGAATCTGGGGCAACCCTGCTTCCGCGCCCGGCTGCGAGCGCAGCAGGGTAGCCGGAATGGTCTCCTGTCGATTCCGTTGGCTCGGGTACGTCTTCGGTATAACTACTGTGATCGTGTCTCTCGTGACACACGATCATGATTCTGTGGTGCGCTCGCTCGTGTTGGTAGTTCGGGTGCCGCCTGCGGCCTTTGAGCACCTTGGCCACCGCCCGTTTTAGATTGTCATAGCGGATACGGGCCGGGACATCACCAAAGTGGTTGAACGCCAACACATGCCGATGCAGGAGCGCCTCCTGGCCCTGAGTGGTGAAGTTGCTCCGAGCTAGAGGGCGAACGCTCCGCCTTTGATGAGGATGAGGGCCCCGATTGTGATCAGTGCAACGGGCAGAACGATGTGGCCCCAGCGTGAGAGTGCTTTGGCGATGATCGGGTGGGAGGCGAAATATCGGCCGGCCGCGCACCAGATGGCCACACCGATGAGGAACACGATGATGTAAACACCGATGGTGGCGATCGTTGAGACGGCGAAGATCGGAACGTACACGCCGATGTTGTCGCCGCCGTTGGCGAAGGTGATGACTGCGACCTGCCAGGTGCCAGGCGTCAACAGTGTTGCGGGATCATCGGTCGGCGCCGGTTGGGTGCGGCGATCCCGCCAGGCCAGCCATGCCGCCCGCAGCCCCAACACGATGGGCAGCAGCCCGAAGTACGGCAGTGCGGCTGGAGGAAGCAGCGTGGCACCCAGGAGTGCGCCGCCGACCGAAACTGCCAAGATGGCGGTGAAGCCGAGGTACTGACCGGCGGTCACTCGGATGGCTGCGCCACGATGACCGGGCGCCTGGCCGAACATCACCGCGAGGACCACGATGTCGTCGATATTGGTGATGGCGAAGGTGGCGATCGCCTGAACGAGTGTGGCTGGGCTCAGCACGGCCAATGCGACCAGCTTCGAGTGAAATCCCACCGCATCGGGTGAGCCTACTGCTCAGCAGGCCCCGCGCTCCCGCGCACCAACGACCTCCAGTGGGGCGGAAATTCATGACGACTGCCGGGGTCAACGGACTTGACGAAATACATGCCTCCGGTGCCACGGAGGTGGCTCCTAGAGGTATCGACATACGTCATCGGCGCTGCATGATTCCGGGTCGACGCTTTCGGCGCCCTGCCGCAGCCGGGCGATGGTCTCGCGCAGTGCCACCAGTGCGCTGATCTGCTCGTCGAGGTCGGTCAGTCGGATGTCGAGCAGGTCGCGCACGTGCGTGCACGGCGCGTGGCCGCTGTCACGGATGTCGAGGATCTGCCGAATCTGGGCGAGGCTGAACCCGGCGGCCTGTCCCCGTCGGATGAAGCCGACCCGGGCGATCGTGTCGGCGGCATAGTCGCGATACCCCGCCGGGGAACGTTCGGCGGGCGGGAGCAGGCCTTCGTCTTCGTAGTAGCGCAGCGTCGCGGTGGTGGCCCCGGTCGCCTCGGCGAGCTTCCCGATTCTCACGATGTCTCCTCAGAACACTTGACCTTCAAGCCTACTTGAAGGTCAAGGATGGGTGCATGAGTCAGGGATTGGACCTCGCGGTCATCGGTTCCGGCGGCGCGGCGATGGCCGCGGCGATCCGCGCTACCGCGCTCGGCAAGTCCGTCGTCATGATCGAGCGCGGCATCTTCGGTGGCACGTGTGTCAACACCGGCTGCGTGCCGTCAAAGGCCCTGATCGCAGCGGCCGAGGCCCGGCATACCGCAGCCGACACTGCCCGGTTCCCGGGGATCGCCACCACGGCCGGCCCGGTGGACATGGCGGCCCTGATCGCCGGCACGCACGATCTGGTGGAGTCGCTGCGCTCAGAGAAGTACCTCAACGTGGCCGAATCGTATGGCTGGCAGCGCATTCAGGGCCAAGCGCGGTTCGCCGGAACCCCGGACGCGCCCGTCATCGAGGTCGGCGATGCCACCATCGAGGCCGAGCACTACCTGATCGCCACCGGCGCGAACCCAGTCATCCCGCCCGCATTCGAGGGCGTCGCCTACCTGACCTCGACCACCGCGATGGAAGTCACCGAGGTCCCGGAGTCGCTGCTGGTGATCGGCGGCGGCTACGTCGCGTTGGAGCAGGCGCAACTGTTCGCCCGGCTCGGGTCAACGGTGACGGTGCTGGTCCGCTCCACGCTGGCATCGAAGGAAGAGCCGGAAGTCGGCATGGCGCTGCTGGAGGTGTTCGCCGACGACGGCATCCGGGTGGTGCGCCGCGCCACGGTGAGCGAGGTCGAGCAGGCCGACGATCAGGTCACGGTCACCGCGACCATCACCGGCGGAACGCAGCAGTTCCGTGCCGCGAAAGTCCTCGTCGCCACCGGCCGCCGTCCGAACACCGACGGCCTGAATCTCGAAGCGGTGCAGGTCAAAACCGGCGAGAACAACGAGGTCGTGGTGAGCGACGGGCTGCAGTCGTCGAACCCACGGATCTGGGCGGCCGGCGACGTGACCGGGCACCGCGAGTTCGTCTACGTCGCCGCCCATCACGGCGCGATGGTCGCCGACAACATCTTCACCGACGCCGGCCGCAGGGTCGACTACCGCCATCTGCCCCGCGTGACGTTCACCAGCCCCGCGGTCGGTGCGGCCGGGACGACCGAGGCCGAGCTCCTCGCCGCCGGGACACGGTGCGACTGCCGGGTGCTGCCGCTAAAACATGTGCCGCGTGCGGTGGTCAACCGAGACACCCGCGGTTTCATCAAACTCGTCGCCGACGCCGGCACCGGCCGCATCCACGGCATCACCGCCGTCGCCAAGGATGCTGGCGAGATCGCCGCCGCCGCGGTCTACATCCTCGACGCCGCGATGACCGTCGACCAGGTCGCCGGGTCCTGGGCCCCGTATCTGACCATGGCCGAAGGCATCAAAATCGCCGCCCAGTCCTTCAGCGCCGATATGTCCCGACTGTCCTGCTGCGCATCCTGACGCATGGCTCACTCGAAAGGTTCCTGATGCCCAATTTCCTTGACCGCCTGACCATTCCGGAAGAGTCCGGGCTCGACCCGACGATGCTGGTGCCGTTGCTGCGGCTGCTCGCCGCCGGCGAGCCGGTCACCGTGGAGGCGCTCGCCGCGGCCGTCGGCCTCCCGGTTGACGAGGTGACCCGGCGTCTGGCCGCGGTACCCGACACCGAATACGACGAGCAGGGCCGCATCGTCGGCCAGGGCCTGACCCTGCGCCCGACCCGCCACCGATTCACCGTGGCCGGCCAAGAGCTCTACACCTGGTGCGCCCTGGACACCCTCATCTTTCCCACCATCCTGGACCGGCCCGCCAGCATCGAATCCGAATCACCCGTCAGCGGGCACCCGATCAGGGTCTCGGTCGGCGAAAACGGTGTCACCAGCGTGCAGCCCGAGACCGCGATGGTCTCGCTGGTCAACCCCGACGACCTCACCTCGATCCGGTCCTCATTCTGCAACCAGGTGCACTACTTCACCTGCGCGCAGGACGCCGCGCCGTGGCTCGCCGAGCACCCCGAAGGTCAGATCGTCAGCGTCGCTGAGGCCCACCAACTCGGCGCAGCCCTGACCACACAAATCCTTACCCAGCTCCATACCCCGCCAACTGCCCACCCCGGCTGCTGCAGCTGACCAGCCGCACCCAACCTGATGAGGAGAAATCAATGAATCAACGTCCACGAAGAAATCCCGTGCTGCTGGGTGCGGCAGCGGTGCTGGTGACGGCCCTGTGTTGCGCCGCGCCAGTCCTGATCGCCGGCGGCGCGCTCGCCGCCGTGTGTGGACTGCTCGAGAATCCATGGGTCATCGGGGCAGCCGTCGCGCTGCTGCTGGCGGCTGTGGTCGCCTTCGCCCGCCGCGGTCAACGCGGCGATCACTGCTGTCCCGCCGACAGCCATTCACCCGCGACGCACACGCTCGACGACCTGACGAAAGGAAGCATCGACAATGTCTGAAACGCGTTCGTTTACACCCCACAGGTGGGCGGGCGTTACGGCTGTGATGCTGGCAGCGGGCGCGCTGACCGCGTGCGGCCAATCGGCCACAACCAGCAATCCGACCTCACCGCCACACGCCAACGCCACAACCCAGGCGACGGCGGCGACACTGACCACGGTGGACGGCAAAACCGTCGAACTGCCCGCTGCCGCCCCGACCGCGATCCTGTTCTTCTCCTACGGGTGCGGCGAATGCGTCGGCGGCGGTAAATCCCTGGCCGCTGCTCGGGCGGCCGTGGAGAAAGCCGGAGGCAGCGCCAAGTTCCTAGCCGTCGACATCGTCCCCACCGAGAAACCCGCCGATGTTCGCCACTTCCTGGACCAGATCGGCGGCACCAGCCTGCCCGCGGTCGTCGATACTAACGGGGCCCTGACCAGCCGCTACCAGGTGACCGCGCCGACCACCGCCCTCGTCATCGACCCGTCCGGGCAGATCAGCTACCGCGGCCACGCCCCGTCCCAGGATCAGATCCTGGCCGCCCTCGGCAGCAGCGCCGCACGGTGAACCTGCTCGCGCTCGCGTTTACCGCTGGCATGCTCGCCCCGGTCAACCCCTGCGGGTTCGCGCTGCTACCGGCGTGGATCACCGGCACCATCGCCACCGGCGGCACCGATGCGGTGCTCGTGCGGCTGGCCCGGGCACTGCGCACCGGGGCCGTCCTGACCATCGGGTTCACCGGCACCCTCACCCTCGCCGGTATCGCGATCAGTGCCGGTGCCCGGACCCTGGTGACGGCTGCTCCCTGGCTCGGGATCACGA
>JAGQTR010000377.1:2760-5066 GCA_020438915.1 Mycobacterium sp. | reverse complement strand
TCGAGCGCATCGGGGTGGTCGAGCAGCGTCAAGAGCCCGTGTGATGTCGCTGTGCGGGTCGTCTCATTGCCGGCGACGATCAGGAACATGAAGAACAACGTGTATTCGAAGTCGGTGAGCTTACGGCCGTCGACCTCGGCGGCGAGCAGGTCGCTGGTCAGACTGCCCGAAGGGTTTTCCCGCTCCCGCGCGGCCATCTCGGTGGCGTAGCCGTAGATCTCGATCGAGGCCTGCATCGAAGTTTCCGGGGTCGGTGCGACCTCGGGGTCTTGATCGTCGATGAGCGAATGGCTCAGCTCGTAGAGTCGCTGTCGGTCGGCCTCCGGTACACCCATGAGCTCGCTGATCGACCACATCGGGATGCGGGCGGCGACGTCGGTGACGAACTCGCACCGGTCGGCATCGCGCAGTTCCCCGATCACCCGCTGGGTCTCGGCCCGCAATGACGCCTCGAGCTGGCTGATCCTTCGCGGCGTGAAGGCCTTGGACACAATCGCGCGGAAACTGCGATGCTCGGGAGGGTCCATCCCGATGATGATCATCCGCACCTGGTCGAGGCCGCCCTCACCGGGGGGATCCAGACGCAGCGGACCGCCGACGTAGCTGGAGAACTCGCCCGGCGATGTCGACACCCGGTGCACATCCGCATGGCGGGTCAGTGCCCAGAAACCCGGACCGTCCTTCTCCGGATGCCAGTGCACCGGGTCTTCGGAGCGAAGTCGATCGAGCCAGTCATGGGGTGCCGCCTTCTCCCACACCGACGCGTCGGTCAGGTCGATGTCGTTCAACGTCCCGGTCTCGAGATCGGTCATTTGGTCCCAACCTTCGTCGTCTCCACCAGCCGGCCGAACTTGCCAAGCATTCGGCGGACCATGAAGCCCATGACCGGATCCGTCAGCTTGGACAGGAAACCAAAATTCCCTCCGGAGTTCTTCATCGCCATGGTCCAGTCGACCTGGCACCTACCGCCGCCCAGGTCGGTGACGCGATAGTCCTCGGCGAACGCCTGGACGTCCCGCATCGACGCCACATTGAACCGGAACGCCATGCGGACGCCGTGTTGGTAGGCGATGAACTCCTCGTACCCGATAAGGCCGCCCCGCATGTACACCGTGCGTGTCGACCCGACCTCGAGCGGGAAGCCGGACGTCCATTCGACCCTGGTGATCGGCCACGCCCACCTCACCCAGGCATCCGCGTCGAGAAACGCGTCGAACACCTGGTCAGGAGTCGCGGCGATCTCCACGCTCGCCTGAAACCGCGACGGGGCCTCGTCGAAGAACTCGAGGCCGACGTCCTCGCACTTGTATCTCATACCCGACTCCTCACTGGGGTGGCGATGACGGGGACCACGAACCGCTCGATCATGCGGCGCTCCGCTTCCTCATCCGGACCTGGCATGGCCAGCAACATCACAATGGACCGCAACATCCAACCGGCTCGCTGCTCAAGCTCGCCGGCCTCCATCGGCGCCTCGGCGAGCTCGCCGATCAATCCGGCCGACATCGACTGCAGCAGCGTGGAACTCTGGCTCACGGCGATCGGGACCGCCATGTTCTCGGGTTCGAACCAGACGGCCAGCAACGGATCGGCCCGAACATGCGCGATGCCGGCCAGGATGCGTTCGACGATCGCGTCGGGAGCCCCAGCTCCATCGTCGGCCGCCAGCTGGTTGGCGATCCGCAGCGTCGCGCGATGCACGTATGCCAGATGCAGCGACTCCTGGTCGGGGAAGTACCGGTACAAGGTGGCGCGCGAGCAACCGGCCACCCGGGCGACGTCGACCATCCGGGCGCGCGCCACGCCGAAGGTCGCGAACGCCCGGCCGGCAGCGTCGAGCAACTCGTCGACCGCTTGGTCGCCATCACCATGGCGCCGCCAGTCGCTGTTAGACATATCGACTACTATGTCTCATAGTGTCGTACGATTCAACCCGCCGAGCGGTGAAGCTTCCCATCCCGAAAATGTCGGAGTTTTTCATAGTCGGCGGCTCCGTGAAGGCGTATAAGGCAACGAATGGACGACTCGAACGCCCCCGCACCCCAGCGCGCGATCGCCCTGGACCTGTACCGGTCATCGGCGGTGGTTCTCGTCGTCATCGGCCACTGGCTGCTTTCGGTGATGACATACCGCAATGGCGAGTTCGGTCGGGATAACCCGCTGGTCCTGATGCCGTGGACCCAGTGGATCACATGGTTCTTCCAGGTTGTTCCGGTGTTCTTCGCGGTGGCCGGGTATGCGAGCGCGGTGTCGTGGGCGCGGTTAGGCGTCGATGACACCGCGTCGCGACAGGACTGGATCCGCCG
>JAGQTR010000377.1:0-2669 GCA_020438915.1 Mycobacterium sp. | reverse complement strand
AGTTGGGCGGCTGGGCCGTCGCCATGCACTTGTGGTTTCTGTCGGTCTATCTGATGGTGGTCGCGCTGACCCCCATCGCGGTGGCCGCACACCGACGCTGGGGCCTCGCGGTGCCGGCCGGTCTGGCGGCCTGCGTGGTTGTGGTCGACGCGGTGGGCATCGGCACCGGCCATCCGGAAATCCGGATGGTGAACTATTTCTTCTGTTGGGCGGCGATCTATCAACTCGGCATTGCGTGGCACGGTGGACTTCTGCGCAACCGCGCGCTGGTGACGATGGCCGCGGCCGCCGCGGTGGCCCTCCCACTGCTGGTGACGTGGGGTCCCTATCCCATCGCGATGATCGGCGTTCCCGGTGATCGGGTAGAGAACAGCGCTCCCCCGTCGGTCGCGCTGCTGGCGCTGGCGATGGTGCAGATCGGCGTGCTGTTCGCACTCGCGTCTGTGCTGAACCGCGTGCTCATTCGGGGCCGGTGGCCACAGGTGATCACAACAGCCAACAACAACGTCATGGCTCTGTACCTGTGGCAGATGGTGCCGGTCATCATCGTGACCCTGGTCGGGTACCCCACGGGATTGCTGGCGCAGCCCCCACTCGGGTCGGGCGCCTGGTGGCTGGCCCGCCTCGAGTGGGAGCTGGTGTTGGGGGTTGTCACCGTGGCCTTGTTGAGCTTGCTGTCCTGGCAGCGACGCCTGGTCACAGCGCCGATACCGACCTTCGCGGCCCGGGTGCCCAATGGTGTTGCGGTGGCGGCGCTTTACCTCGGAACCGCCGCCTGCGCACTGTCATTGGGGCTCATCTCTGCGGGCGGTTTCGCGCCCGACGGCCGTCTTCCGGTGCTGGCCGTGGCGCTGTTTGCCGCCGGCGCCCTGCTGGTCGCAGTCCGTCCGCGCGAGGTTCCCCTCGACAGCTCCGCGGGCACAGCCGCACCGGCTCACCCACGCCATGAGCGGTCCGACCGGCACGATTCTCAGTAGACGTCGCGGACATAGCGTTTTTCGGCCACCAGGCCACGCTTGTAGTCGCGGGCCGCTTCCGCGCTCATCGCACCGTGGGACCGGATGATCTCGGTCAGAGCGTCATCGACGTCACGTGCCATCCGGCCCGCGTCGCCGCATACGTAGAAGTGTGCGCCGTCCTCGAGCCAGCGCCACACGTCCGCTCCGTAGTCGGCCATCTTGTGCTGTACGTACACCCGCTGCCGCTGGTCGCGGGAGAACGCGAGGTCCAAGCGGTTGAGAAAACCGTCCTCGACCATGTCGGCCAGATCGTCGCGATAGTAGAAGTTCTGCGCGCGGTACTGGTCGCCGAAGAACAACCAGTTGGCTCCGGTGTGACCGAGCGCGCGGCGCTCCTGCAGAAATCCGCGGAACGGGGCAATCCCGGTACCGGGGCCCACCATGATCATCGGGGTCCGACCGTCGCGCGGCGGCCGGAAATGCGGGGAGCGCTGCAGAAACACCGACACCGGGGTGCCATCGGCCAGGTCGGCCAGGTAGGTCGAGGCCACACCGCCACGCGGCCCGCCGTCGGCGCCCCGATAGCGCACCACCGAGACGGTCAGCTGAACTTCGTGCGGGCTGACCAGCGGACTCGAACAGATCGAATACTGCCGCGGCGTCAGGCGCACCAATACCTCTTGCCACAGTTGCGGGTTGGCGCGCACAGCGACTTCTGAGACCAAGTCGAGCCCGTTGCGGTTCACCAACCACCTGTCGAGGTCGCCGCGATTCTTGCGCAGCCACTTTGCCACCCCCCGATCCGCACAGTGTTCGGCGACGAAACCCACCAAGTTCGGCGTCACCTTGCACACGTCGTAGTGCGATGCCAGGGCGTGCCGCAACGAAACCGCCGCACCGTCGACAACGACCGACTCATCACCACTGAAACCGGTTGCCGCGAGCCATCTCTGGACAACGTGCTCGGAATTGTGCACGTACACGCCCAACGAGTCGCCCACGGAGTACGTCACGTCGTGGGCGCTGATATCAAACCCGAACAGTCGAACTTCCTTGGCAGCAGCGGCCGGTGTCAGCCGGGTGTTTCGGCACAATGGTGCGGCGACCGGGGTACTCCGGGTGAACTGCGCGGGCACCGCAGACGGTGGCGCAGGCTCCCCCGCACTATCGGGTCGGCGGGCCGGCGAGGCAATCAGATCGACGACCGACTCCGCCCAGCGGGCGAGCGGTTGATCTTCATAAGACTCGCATTCGGCGCGGTCGAGCACCCTGGTGGCGCCCAGGTCGGCGAAGCGGGCGTCGAGCGATTTCGCGTGACCACAGAAGTTCTCGTATGACCGGTCCCCAATACCCAGCACCATGAACCGCACGCCCTCCAGCGACGGCGCCTGCGGAGCCTGAAGCCGCTCCCAAAAGTCGGCGCCGTTGTCCGGTGGTCCACCGTCGCCGAAGGTACTGGTGACCAGGACGACATCGCTTGCCCCCGAGAGGTCCGACAACTCGACTTCGTCCATCGGATGCAGTCGGGCGCCACCAAGTCGGTCACCCAGCCGGCCGGCGAACTCTTCGGCATTGCCGGTCTGAGAGGCCCACAGCAACAACGGTCCCGTCAGATCGGGCTTTACGCCCGCCCTGGGTTCGGAACGGTCGGTAGGGATCGGTGGTGTCGACACCGGCGTGAGCCGCACCGCGCAGGCTTTGAATTCCGGC
>JAGQTR010000376.1:7510-8730 GCA_020438915.1 Mycobacterium sp. | reverse complement strand
CCCACTCGCGCCAGGGGGCGATGATCTTGATGTTGGGGTCGAGCGCGTAGCAGCCCAGCTCGAAGCGCACTTGGTCGTTGCCCTTGCCGGTGCATCCGTGTGCCACGATCCCGCCGCCGTGTTCGCGGGCGGCGGCGACCAGATGTTTGACGATCAACGGCCGACTCAGGGCGGACACCAGCGGATAGCGATCCATGTAGAGCGCGTTGGATTGGATTGCCGGCAGGCAGTACTGGTCGGCGAACTCGTCCCTGGCGTCGACCACGACCGCCTCGACCGCGCCGCAGTCCAGCGCGCGCTGCCGCACGATCTCCATGTCCTCGCCGCCTTGGCCGAGGTCGATGGCAACAGCGACCACCTCGCGGCCGGTCTCCTTGCCGATCCAGCTGATCGCCACCGAGGTATCCAGACCGCCGGAATACGCGAGGATGACGCGCTCGGACATACGAAACTCCTTCTTGTTTATTGCCTTATCAGGCTCTATCGAGCATGAGCAAGGTTTTCGACCGTGGCGGCGAGTTCGGCGCCGGTCATCGGTTCACGAGCGACCACCAAGATCGTGTCATCCCCGGCAATCGTGCCGACCACGTACGGCAGCGCCGCACGGTCGATGGCGCTGGCCAGATAGTGCGCCGCGCCGGGTGGCGTGCGCAGTACCGCGAGATTACCGCTGGCATCGGTGGACACCAGCAGGTCGACCAGCAACCGCGACACTCTTTCGGTACCGCCGGTGACACCGCGCACCGGGCTGCCATCTTCGGGTACCACGTAGACGCCGACGCCACCATCGGCGCCCCGGAGCTTGACCGCGCCGAGTTCTTCGAGGTCGCGTGACAGCGTTGCCTGCGTGACGTCGATGCCCTCGTCGGCCAGCAGCGCAGCCAACTCGGTCTGACTATGGACCGAAAGCGCGGACAGCAGCGCGATGATCCTGGCCTGTCGTCCGGCGCGGGTGGTGGAGCCGGTCATCGCGCGCCCTGCTCGAGCAGCCACGCCAGCAACGCTTTCTGGGCGTGTAGCCGGTTCTCCGCCTCGTCCCACACCGCGCTGTGTGGACCGTCGATGATCTCATCGGTGATCTCGTGACCGCGATGAGCGGGAAGACAATGCAGCACAACGGCTTCGGTATCGGCATGGGCGAGCAGCGCGGCGTTCAGCTGGAACGACCGGAACGGTCGCACCCGGTCCAGGCCGTCGTTCTCCTGTCCCATCGACGTCCA
>JAGQTR010000376.1:0-7374 GCA_020438915.1 Mycobacterium sp. | reverse complement strand
GGGGCGGCAATGGTGACGTGGATTCCCGCGGTGACTCCGCCCAGCATCAGCGAATGCGCCATGTTGTTGGCACCATCACCGAAGTAGCTGAGCCGCAGCCCTTTCAGTGCCCCCTTTCGCTCAGCCAGCGTCTGCAGATCGGCCAGCACCTGGCAGGGGTGGAACTCGTCGGAGAGGGCATTGACGATCGGCACGGTTGCCCCCGAGGCCATGGCGCTGAGTCGTTCCTGGGCAAAGGTTCGCCACACGATGGCGTCGACGTACCGCGACAGCACCCGGCCGGTGTCCTCCAGGGTCTCCTCACGACCCAGTTGGGTGCTGCGCCCGTCGACAACCACGGCGTGCCCGCCGAGTTGCGCGATGCCCATTTCGAATGAGAACCGGGTACGCGTGGAGTTCTTCTCGAAGATCACCGCGACCCCGCGCGGACCCTCCAGCGGACGGCGGGCAAAGGGGGTCTTTTTCAGGTCCGCCGCCAGCGCCAGGACGTCGGCCTGCTCCCCGGGGGTCAGGTCGTCATCGCGCAGGAAGTGTCGGGTCATGGCTTGCTCGCTTGGTCGAGGATGGCGGGAAGTGCGGACAGGAAGGCGTCGACCTCGGCCTGGGCGATCACCAGCGGTGGAGCCAACCTCACGACGTCGGCGGCCGCGGCGTTGACCAGGAAGCCTGCATCGCGGGCGGCGACCTCCACCGCCTTGGCCGCGTGGGCGGTGAGCACCACCCCCTGCAAGAGTCCTCGACCCCTGACGTGGTCGACGAGCGGGTGGCCCAGCGCCTCGACGCCGTCGCTGATCGTCTTGCCGAGCACGTCGGCCCGCTCGACCAGGCGCTCCTCGGCCAGGACCCGCAGGACCGCCAGCGCCGCGGCCGTGCACACCGGGTTACCCCCGAACGTGCTGCCGTGCAACCCGGGGGTGAGCAGGTCACCGGTGTCGCCGGTTGCCAGGCACGCGCCGATCGGCAGGCCACCACCGAGTCCCTTGGCGAGGGTGACGATGTCGGGACTGATGCCGTCATGTTGGTGGGCGTAGAAGGCACCGGTACGCCCGACGCCGGTCTGGACTTCGTCGAGGACGAGCAGTGCACCATGTTCGGCGGTGATCTCCCGTGCCGCGACCAGGTAGCCGGCAGGGGGCACGACGACGCCGCCCTCGCCCATGATCGGCTCGATCATGATCGCGGCGGTATCGGCGCTCACCGCGCCGCGGAGCGCATCGACATCCCCGTACGGCACGTGGGTGACCTCGCCGGGCAGCGGCGCGAATGGGGCCTGCTTGGACGGCTGGCCGGTGAGCGCCAGCGAACCCATGGTTCGGCCATGAAATGCGCCTTGTGCCGCAACGAGTTTGGTCCGGCCGGTCAGCCGGGTGATCTTGAAGGCGACTTCGTTGGCCTCGGTGCCGGAGTTGCAGAAGAAAACCCGTGCCGGTGCGCCGAGCAGCCCGACGAGCATTTCGGCCAGCGCGACACCGGGTTCGGTGGCGTACAGGTTGGAGGTGTGCCCAAGCGTGTTCATCTGCTGGGTCACCGCGTCGATGACCGCCGGATGGCGGTGGCCCAGGATGTTGACCGCGATTCCGCCGAGCAGGTCGACGTAGGTCTTGCCGTCGACATCGGTGACTATCGCGCCGTCACCACCGGTCAGCGCGATCGGCGGGGTGCCGTAGTTGTGCATCATCACCGCCGACCAGCGGTCCAGCAGGCCAGCCCGCTCGGTTTCCCCGGTCACGCGCCCACCACCTTCGTCCCGGCCCCCTCATTGGTGAACAGTTCGACCAGAACGCAATGCTCGATCCGCCCGTCGATGACGTGGGCGCTCGGGACGCCGCCGCCGACCGCACGCAGGCAGGCTTCGATCTTGGGCACCATGCCCTCCTCCAAAGTGGGAAGAAGCTGTGTCAGCGCAGCAATGTCGATCTCGCTGACCAACGAGCCACGGTCCGGCCAGTTGGTGTAGAGACCCTCGACGTCGGTAAGCATGAGCAACTTCTCGGCGCCGAGCGCTTCGGCCAAAGCGGCGGCGGCGGTGTCAGCGTTGACGTTGTAGACGCGGCCGTCGGCATCCGGTGCGATCGTCGACACGACCGGGATCCGGCCGGCGTCGATGAGGTCGAGCACCGCGTCGGTGTTGACCCGTGCGACGTCGCCCACCAGACCGATGTCGGTGGCGAGGCCGTCGACCAGGACGGTACGGCGCACGGCGGTGAACAGGTGCGCGTCCTCTCCGGTGATCCCGACGGCGTAGGGGCCGTGGGCATTGATGAGGTTGACCAGTTCCCGGCCCACCTGCCCGAAGAGCACCATGCGCGCGACGTCGAGCACTTCGGGGGTGGTGACGCGGAATCCGCCCTTGAAATCGCCGGTAATCCCGAGCTTTTTGAGCATGGCACTGATCTGCGGGCCGCCGCCGTGGACCACGACGGGGTGGATTCCGCAGTTGCGCAGGAAGACCATGTCGGCGGCGAACGCCGCCTTGAGCGTGTCGTCGGTCATGGCGTTGCCGCCGTACTTCACCACCACGATCTTGTCGTGTAGCGCCTTGAGCCACGGCAACGCCTCAGCGAGCACCTGCGCCTTGACCGGCGTCGTCGCGGTCATGAGCTGTACGCCGAGTTCTCTTCGACGTAGGCGTGCGAGAGGTCCGTCGTGCGGATCTGCGCCGAGGCCGTCCCCACACCCAGGTCCACGGTTACCGTGATGTCGTCACCCGACAGATCCACCTCACGTGCGCCCGCTGCTCCGACACTGTCGATACACACCGGGAAGTCGTTGAACGACACCGTGATCCGTTCGGGATCCAGCGTTACCGGCGCCATCCCGACGGCCGCCAAAACCCGGCCCCAGTTTGGATCGGAACCGAACAGCGCGGTCTTGACCAGACTGTCCCGGGCCACCACCCGGGCGGCGGCGAGCGCGTCGTCCTCGCAGGCCGCGCCGGTGACGACGACGACAACCCGCTTGGTGACCCCTTCGGCGTCGGCCTGCAGTTGAGCACACAGGTCATCGCACACCCGCAGCATTGCCTCGTCGAGATCGGCCTGGCTGGGCGCGATCTCGCTGGCACCTGAGGACAGCAGCAGCACGGTGTCGTTCGTCGAACAACTGCCATCGACGTCGAGCCGGTCGAAGGTGCGCGCGACGGCGTGATTCAGGGCAGCCTGCAAGGCCTGTGCGTCGGCAACCGCATCGGTGGTGATGACGCTGAGCATGGTGGCCAGTGACGGTGCCAGCATGCCCGCACCCTTGGCCATCCCGCCGACCGTCCACCTGTCCTGGTGATGCAGCGCAACCTGTTTGGGCACGGTATCGGTGGTCATGATGGCGCGGGCCGCCTCTTCGCCACCCGTCAGCCCGCCGGCCATCTCGTGCACGAGGTCCTGGACGCCGACCAACACTTTGTCCATCGGCAGGCGGTCACCGATCAAACCGGTCGAGCAGACGGCGACTTCGATCGCGCCGGTCTCGGTGCCCCAGTCCGAGAGTGCGGTTGCGACGGCCTCCGCGGTGGCGTGGGTGTCCTGGAAGCCCGCCGGGCCCGTGCAGGCGTTGGCGCCACCGGAGTTGAGGATGACCGCCCGCAGCCGTCCGGTGGTCAGTACCTGGTGGGACCACAGCACCGGGGCGGCTTTCACCTTGTTGCGGGTGAACACGCCCGCCGCGGAGTAGTCGGGCCCCTCGTTGAACACCAGCGCCAAATCCAGAGCGCCGGAAGTCTTTATGCCCGCCGCGATTCCGGTCGCACGGAAACCTTCGGGCGCCGTCACGCCCTGGGTACGCAGCATCCGGTTCATGGAGCCACCCCCACGGTGGAAAGTCCCTCGACCTCGGGCCAGCCCAGAGCCAAGTTCATCGACTGCACAGCAGCTCCTCCGGTGCCCTTGACGAGGTTGTCGATTGCGGCGATCGCGACGAATGTCTGAGCATCCTCGTCGACGTCGACCGCGAGCTGGGTGGCATTGCTGCCGATCACCGACCCGGTTCTCGGGAGCTGCCCTTCGGGCAGCAGATAGACGAACGGCTCTGCGCTGTAGGCCGTTTCGTAGGCAGCTCGCAGCTGCGCCACCGGCGCGACGGTGCGTGCCGTGCAGGTAGCCAGAATGCCACGCGAGGTCGGGATCAGCACCGGGGTGAACGACACCGTGACATTGTCCGCGCCGACGGCGCGCAGCCCCTGCGCGATCTCCGGGGTATGCCGGTGCTTACCGCCGATGTTGTACGCGCGTGCTGATCCGATGACCTCAGAACCCAACAGGTCCACCTTGGCTGCCCGGCCCGCGCCCGATGTACCGCTCACCGCCACCACGGTGACCGCAGGTTCGATGAGACCTTCGGCGAGCGCGGGCCAGAGCGCCAGCAACGCCGCGGTCGGGTAGCAGCCGGGCACCGCGACACGCTTGGTGCCCCGCAGCCGCTCACGACCACCGGGCAGCTCGGGCAATCCGTAGGGCCAGCTCCCGGCGTGCTCGCCACCGTAGAACCGCTCCCAGTCGGCGGATTCGGTCAACCGAAAGTCGGCACCGCAGTCGATGATGAGCGTGCCGGGTCCAAGCTGATCGGCCAGTGCCGCCGAATGCCCGTGGGGTAGCGCGAGAAATACGACGTCGTGGCCGGCCAGTACGTCGAGAGCCGTGGGCTCCAGTGTCCGGGCGGCCAACGGCAGCAGGTGCGGGTGGTGTTCTGCCACCGTGGTGCCGACGCTCGCGGCGGCCGTCAGCGCGCCGATTGTGAGCCTGCCCGCCGCGTAGGCCGGGTGACCCAGGAGCAACCGCAAGATCTCGCCACCTGCGTAACCGCTGGCACCGGCTACCGCTACGGATATCATTCGGCCAATTCTGCATGGTTATGCATTAGGTTGCAAATCAATCAAAACGAGCTGCGCTGTGGGCGGAGACGTGCGAGTGGCTACCGCCGCCAACGCAGGATCAACCACCCCGGGGAACCTCAGCTTCGCAATCGCGCGCCGACGCGCTCGGCCGCCGCCGCCACTGCCGCATCCCGCACCGCGCTGGCCTCCTCCTCGGTGAGGGTGCGATCGGGCGCCCGGAATCGCAGCGCCAGTGCCAGTGATTTACGTCCCTGGCCGATCTGCGGGCCGGTGTAGACATCGAAGAGCCGAACATCCTCCAACAGCTCGCCGGCGCCCGCGCGGACCGCCTCGACGACAGTCTGGGCTGCGACGTCGTCGTCGACGACGAGGGCGACGTCCTGGAACACCGCGGGAAACGGAGACACCGACGGCACCGGCAATGTCTCGGTGATCGCGATGGCGTCAAGGTTCAATTCGAGTGCGCACGTACCCCGGGGCAGGCCGCAGCGCTCGATCACCGCAGGGTGAAGCTGGCCGGCGTATCCGACCGGCACCGCGCCCGTCGGGCTTGTCAACGAAACCTCCGCACACCGTCCCGGGTGCCACGGCAGGCGCTGGGCCGGCCGCAACGTCATCTCCACCCCGGATGCCCGGCCGATGATGCGCACCGCCTCGAACGCGTCGGAAGGGTGAACCGGTCGCCCCGGACCCCAGGGGCCCGCCGGTTCGCGAAGGCCCGCCAGGACCGCCCCGACGTGCTGGGGCTGGCGCGGCAGCGAGGCATCCAGTGCGGCGACCTCTTCGGCGGTCGGCCGGCGATCGTTCGGAATACGTTCCACGGCTCGGGTTTCCGATGTGACTTCGACGACCTGGGCGAGTGCGAACAGGGCAACGTCGACCGCACCGCGGGACACGTTGCGCGACAGCGCCTCCAACAATCCCGGCAGCAGGGTGCTGGCGAGCTCGGGGCGATCGGACTCCAGCGGGTTCAGCACCCGGGCGGTTCGCCTGCGGACATCGTCAGCGGGCAGACCCCACTGGTCGAAAATGTCATTGGCGAGGAACGGGGTTGGTAGGACCTCAACGTATCCGTTGAGCGCCAACGACTTTCCGATCGCTCTGCGACGTTTCTGGAGCGGAGTGAGGCCGCGTCCGGCCGGAGCGGGCGGCAACACGGACGGGATCACCTCAAGACCCTCCAGCCGCATCACCTCTTCGACCAGATCCGCAGGCTGGCCAATATCGGGCCGCCAACTCGGCGGGGTGACCGAGAGCCGATCACCGTCGACGACGACGGCGGCACCGATCTGCATCAGTCGCTTCGCTGCCGCTCCCGGCGGATAGTCGACTCCCGCGGTGCGATCGGGCAAGACGGTGGGCATGCTGACCGGTGGGTGGGACCAATCCTCGACAGGTGGGTCACCTCGCCAGTCGGTCAGCGTGGATTCGACGGTGCCGCCGGCGATGTCGGCGAGCAGGGCGGCGCAACGGTCCAGGGCTGCCACGGAGATGGCGGGATCGACGCAGCGTTCGTAGCGACGACCCGCCTCGCTGTGCAGGTGCAGGCGTCGCTGGGTGCGAGATACCGCGGCCGGATCCCATACCGCGGCTTCGAGTAGCACGTCTGTGGTGCTGTCACGGACCTCGGTGGTACCCGCACCCATGACGCCGCCGATCGCGGCCGTGGCGATGTCGTCGACGATCAGCACATCGGCGGGATCGAGTCGGCGCTGAACGTCGTCGAGAGTGACGACCGTCTCACCCGGCTCGGCGAAGCGCACCCGGAATCCGCCGGTGATCAGGCTCCGGTCGTGGGCGTGCATCGGGTGCCCCAACTCAAGCATCACATAGTTCGTGACGTCCACTGCCGGCGAAATGGCACGAATGCCGCACAGCAGCAACCGGCGCTGAATCCACCACGGCGAATGAGCTTTCGGATCGATTCCGGTGACCGGTCGCAAACCGAATCGCAGTACGCCGGTGCCTGGTTCGACACTGAGGGGCAAGGCCTCGCCACTATTGGGCAGAAGCGGAACCTCAGCGGGGTCGACGTAGTCGAGGTCGTAGGCGTTGGCTATTTCGCGGGCCATCCCGCGAACCGACAGGCAGTAGCCGCGATCCGGGGTAATTGCGAGGTGGAAAACCACATCATCGAAGCCGAGCACATCGGCTGCGGGGGTCCCCGGATTCGCCGTACCCGGCGGCAGGACCAGGATGCCGGAATGATCGGTACCGAGGTTGAGTTCGGAGGTCGAGCAGATCATGCCGTCAGAGACACGTCCGTAGGTCTTGCGTGCGGCGATAGCGAAATCACCGGGCAGTGTCACCCCGGGCAACGCTACGACCACAAGATCACCGACGGTGAAGTTGGTTGCACCGCAGACGATGTCACGTGGCCGGCCGTCGACATTCTCCGCGCCGACATCCACCTTGACCGCGCGGATCGGCTTCTTGAACTCGGTGAGCTCTTCGATCTCGGTGACGCGACCGATCGTCAGCGGGCCGGCGACGGGGCCGACCGGGATGATCTCCTCGACCTCGTGGCCGATGCCGATCAGGGTGCGTTC
>JAGQTR010000375.1 GCA_020438915.1 Mycobacterium sp. | reverse complement strand
TAGGCTGGCGTCCGTGGATCAAGTGGATTTCAGAATCTTCGTCGAGCCCCAGCAGGGTGGCACCTACAGCGACCAGCTCGCGGTCGCACGCAGCGCCGAGGCGGCGGGTTACTCGGCGTTCTTCCGATCCGACCACTATCTGGCGATGGCCGGCACCGGGCAGCCGGGCCCGAGCGATTCGTGGGTGACGCTGGCCGGCCTCGCCCGGGAAACGTCGACGATCCGACTCGGCACCATGGTGACCTCAGCGACGTTCCGCTACCCGGGCCCATTGGCCATCTCGGTGGCCCAAGTCGACGAAATGTCGGGCGGACGGATTGAATTCGGTCTCGGTGCCGGGTGGTTCGAAGCCGAGCACCGTGCCTACGCCATCCCCTTCCCGCCGCTGGGTGAGCGATTCGACCGGCTGACCGAGCAACTCGAGATCATCACCGGGCTGTGGAGCACCCCGCCCGGCGAGACGTTCGACTATTCCGGAACCCACTACAGCATCTCCGATTCCCCGGGACTGCCCAAACCCGTCCAGTCCCCGCATCCACCGATCATCGTCGGCGGCGGCGGCGCGAAACGGACCCCCGCGCTGGCGGCGCGGTTCGCCTCCGAATTCAACATCCCGTTCGTCGGGTTGCCGACCTTGCGGACGCAGTACGCACGGGTCGCGGAGGCGGTCGAGAACGCGGGGCGGGCGAAGGATTCCCTGACCTATTCCGCGGCGTTCGTGGTGTGCGCAGGCTCCGACGACGCGACGATCAACCGGCGCGCCGCCGCGATCGGCCGTGAGGTCGACGAGTTGCGCGCCAACTCGCCTGCGGTGGGAACTCCCGCCGAGATCGTCGACAAGCTCGGCCCCTTCATCGAAGCCGGCGTTCAGCGGATCTACCTGCAGCTTCTCGACATGTCGGACACCGATCACGTTGGGTTCTTCGCCGATGAGGTGTTCGCCCAGCTTCGCTGACCGGGTATCGAACCCGTCCCCGCGGCTACTATCGAATCCCGTGACCGGCCCGGATCGCAAAGACGCCCCACCAGAGGAGCCGGACGTCCCGTGGCACAACCGCACCTCGACCGTGCTCGCGGTCAGCGTGGCGGGTCTGGCCGCGATCGCCATCCTGGTCACTGCCATCAACTACGTGTCCCGTCAGTTCAGTGAGCCCGAACAGGCACCGATCAACTACGTCGGGCCGATGTCGTCGCTCACCAGCACCCGGTCGTCGACGACCGGCACGACGACCGCCACGATCAGCAGCACCAGGCCGCCGCTCACCAGCGATATCAACCCTGACGGGGCGCCGTCCAGCACGACGGTTCCGGAGGCGTCCACCCGCAACCCGGAGACCACCACACGGAACCCGAACTACCGACCACCCAGGACCCGCGACAACGACAGTTCGGCGGGGCAGACCACACGCAGTCGGCCCCGGGCCAATCTGACACGCACGTTGAGCCCCGCCCGGTAGCGGCGAGCGCCTACTATCGGTTTTCGTGGCGCGCTACGGAAACCCGGACGACCCGAACAACTACTCCGACGACGAGCCGACACAACTCGGCGACTACGGCGCTTACGACGAGCCACCACCAGGCGATACGCCGTGGTTCCGGAAGCCGGTGGCGCTGGTGGCTTTCGGCGCGGTCGGGGCGGTGCTCATCGCCCTGATCGTCTACGGGCTGGCCAAGGCCATCACCGGGGACTCGACCTCTGATACGACCACGACGACGTCGCTGACGCCCGTGACGTCGACGACGGCTTCGGCGGTCCTGCCTCCGGCGACGGTGACCGAAACCGTAACGCCGACGCCCACGACGACAACCACCACGACCACCACCGAGCCGACGACGACCACCACGACTCCGACGACGACAACCACCACGCCGACCACCACCGTCAGCACCAGCACCAGCACCGTCACCCAAACCCAGACTGAAACTCAGACGATCACCGAACCGCCACCGACCCTGCCGGCGCCATAGCCATGTCTAAGGTGCTGGTCACCGGTTTCGGGCCGTATGCCGATACCCCGACCAACCCGGCGCAACTGGTCGCCGAGGCTGTCGACGGCCGGGTGATCGCCGGGGCTTCGGTGGTGTCACGAATCGTCCCGGGCGCCTATTTCGAGTCGGTCGCGGCCACCGTGCAGGCCCTCGACGAGGAGAATCCCCAGCTGCTCATCATGCTCGGGGAGTTCGGCGGCCGATCGATGGTCACCGTGGAGCGAGTGGCACAGAACCTCAACGACTGTGCGCGCTACGGGGTCACCGACACTGCGGGAAAAGTCTTGGGCGGTGAACCGACCGCAGCCGACGGTCCAGTCGCCTACTGGGCTACCACCCCCAACCGCGCAATGGTCGTCGCGATGCGTCGGGCCGGCATCCCCGCCGACTTGTCCGATGCGGCCGGCACATTCGTGTGCAACCACCTGATGTACGGGATGCTGCACCACATCGCGCGAAACGACTTGCCGATCCGTGCGGGCTGGCTGCATCTGCCCCATCTGCCCGAGGTCGCCGCGCTCGACCGCAATCTGGGCGCCCCCAGCATGTCCGCGGACACGGCAGCCGCCGGTGTCGCGGCCGCCATCGAAGCGGCGGTAACTCACACCGCCGACATCGATGAACCATTCCTGTCTCGGCTGCAGATCTAACCGAGTCGGCAGCCCACGCCGAGCCTGGCCAGGCATTCTGCGATCGCGGCAGGGTCGGGCGCAGTAGGCGGCTGGGCCGACGGTTCAACAGACGGCTCGGGCTGCGGCTCGACAGACGGTTCCGGCGCCGGCGGTGGTGCGGGCGACGGTTCGGGTGCGGGCGACGGCTCCGGCGACGGCTCGA
>JAGQTR010000374.1 GCA_020438915.1 Mycobacterium sp. | reverse complement strand
CGACGACTACGTGCTGCGGCTGACCGACAGCACCGATGACGATGCGCACATCGCCGCCACCCTGGATGCCTATGTGCTCACCCAGTCGCTGCACGCGAACTTCGATGCGGCACTGGATCTGGTTGCCGATGCGCTCAAACAGAACACCTCTCGGGCGGCGTATCTGACCGGGTCGTTCGGTTCGGGTAAGAGCCACTTCATGGCCGTGCTGTACGCGTTGCTGGGCAACCATCCCGCGGTGCGGACCCCGAAATATCAGGCGCTCACCGGGCACTACGACGGCGCACTGGCGGGCAAGAAGTTGCTGCGACTCACCTACCATCTGCTCGGTGCCACCTCGTTGGAGCAGGCCGTGTTGCGCGGCTACGTCGACCAGATCACCCGTCTGCACCCCGACGCCCCGCTGCCGGCGGTGCACCTGTCCGACACGCTGCTGACCGACGCGGAGAACCTGCGCGCCCGCATGGGCGACGAGGAGTTCCTGGCCGGTCTGGGAGCGGGTTCGGGTGACGACGACGGCTGGGGCGGCCTGCTGGGGGCGGGCTGGGACCCGCCGCGCTACCAGGCTGCGCTCAATGCCCCGGCGGAGGATTCGCGACGGCGCGAACTGGTCTCGGCCCTGGCACGCACCTACTTCACCTCCTTCTCCGAGACCGCCGACTATGTCGATCTTGACCGCGGACTGGTGGTGATCTCCGAGCACGCCCAGTCCCTGGGCTATGACGCGGTGGTGCTGTTCCTCGACGAACTGGTGCTGTGGCTAGCGTTCTCGGTGCGCGACACCGAGTTCTTCGCCCGCGAATCCCAAAAGATCACCAAACTGGTCGAGTCATCGGGCCGCCAACGCGCCATCCCGCTGATCTCATTGATCTCCCGGCAAATGGACCTGCGAAAATGGTTCGCCGACGCCGGTGCCTCCGGCGCCGAACAGGACGCTCTCGACCGTGCCTTTCAATACCAGCAGGGCCGGTTCCGGGAGATCGAACTCGGTGATGACAACCTGGCCGAAGTCGCCCACGCCCGGCTGCTCAACCCGAAAGACGAAGCCGCCCAGGAAATCCTGAACAAGGCGTTCGCCGACCTGACCCGCAGCCCCGAGGTGTGGGAGGTGCTGCGCGACAGCCTCAACGCTGATGAGAAGCACCGCGGGGCTTCCGAAGCTGAATTCCGGCTCACCTACCCCTTCTCCCCGGTGCTGATGTCCACGCTGCGCAATCTGTCCACAGTGATGCAACGCGAACGCACCGCGCTGAAGGTCATGCAGCGCATGCTGGTCGACCGCCGCGACACGTTGACCGTCGATGACCTGATCCCGGTCGGCGACGCGTTCGACTACATCGTCGAGGGCAGCGAACCTATCGACAACCACGCCAAGAACATGTTCGATGCTGCCCGCGACCTCTATCACAACCGGCTGCTCCCGGCGTTGCTGGACAAGCACGGGGTCAGCATCGAACAACTCGACACTGACCCTGACTCGGTGCCGCGCGGGTTCCGCGGCCAGGAACGCATCGCCAAAACCCTCCTGTTGTCGGCGATCGCCCCGAATGTGCCCGCGCTGCGCGACATCACCGCCGGGCGGCTGGCCGCCCTGAACCACGGCTCGATCAAGGCGATGGTTGCCGGCGGAGAAGCCCGGGTGGTGCTGGGCGTGGTGCGGGACTGGGCGCAAAAGGACGCCCCGGAGATCAGCGTCTCCGAGGGTGCCAACCCGGTGATCCGGGTGCAGCTCGCCGAGGTCGACTACCAGTCGGTGCTGGACCGCATTCGCGCCGAAGACAATGCGGGGCGTCGCCGCGCGCTGTTGCGTCGCCTCATCCACCAGGCGCTCGGAGTCGGTGGCAGCCAGGACGATCTGGGCGGAGCCGCGACGCGCACCGTCACCTGGCGCGGTTCCCGCCGCGAGGTCGACATCGTGTTCGGGAACGTGCGCGACGCCGCGTCGCTGCCCGAGCAATCGTTCGACGCCCGGCCTGGCACCTGGCGGGTGGTGGTGGACTACCCGTTCGACGAGGCGGGCTTCACCAGTGCCGACGACGTCAGCCGCATCGACCGGTTGCTGACCGGCGAGGGCCGCCAGACCGTGGTGTGGCTGCCGCGGTTCTTCA
>JAGQTR010000373.1 GCA_020438915.1 Mycobacterium sp. | reverse complement strand
ATGGACGGGTCGGTGAAAGCGTCAACCACTTCGTTCACCGTCGCGAAACTGGTCAGCACATACTGCACCCAGCCCGCGAAGGAGAGTCGGGGCCGGTCGTCCGACGGGGCCGGCCCGAAGTCCGCTTCCCCCAGATACAACAGATTGGCCACCAGGCCGGCCTCGTTCATGCCATCGAACACGCCGTCGATAGGCCCATTGGGATCGGTGGTGCCGGCCACCTCGACGGCGCCGTACCTGCTGGTCCACGTCAGCGAATTGGCGCCGCCCGCCCCGCCCTGGGTGAAGCCTCGGGGGATGACGTAGATATGCGAGTTGAACGAGTACGGCCAGTCCATCGATCGTCCGGTGATCACCGTGCCGTCGGGCCCCAACCAGGTCACTCGGCTGCAGGCTTCGGCGGTCGGCGCGCCTGAGAGCAGGAATAGTCCGGCGCACAACGCGACCAGGAATCGTGAAACGCCCCGTCGTCTCAGCTGCGCGATAGGTCGGCCCTCCTGCGGCGAACAAGAACCATGGTGATGAAGAGGGCGGTGTAGGTGTGCTGCGGGGAGTCCACCGTATAGCCGAGATCCTGCAGGATGCCCAGTTCAACCGGACTCAGGGTGCCTATCCCTGGCCCGGTCCTGACGAGGGCGTTCATCAGTTCTCTGTGTGCGCCGGTGAAGGTCGAGTCGTCCAGGTGCGACAGCGAACTTCCCGAACCCCACGGGTTGGGTGTGTAGAGCGGCACCAGCCCGCCGTATGCGGCCACGGCATTGGGGCCGCCGAAGTACAGGCCTCCGTTGCCTCCGGTCAGATTCGGGTTGTAGGCGGTGTTCCATCGGAAGTCGCTGCCGATGACCTCGGTATCGCTGCTGGTCACAATGAAGCTGTCGAACAGCGTCCAGCTGCGTAAGGTGTTCGATCCGGCGCGGTCCACGTTGGATATGAAGCCGAAGGTGTGCAGCAGCTCGTGCATCGCCGTGGATTGGAAGTCGTACTCTCTGTTCCCGACGGATCCATCCAGGCTCCAGGACGACCCGAAATTGAAGTTGATCTTGCCGTCGGAAGCCGCACCGTTGGCGTCGACTCCGGACAAGATCTTCTCTTGGACCACGGTCCCGAGAAACCCGGGCTGAGAACCGGAAAGGGAACTGGTCGACCAGGCTAGCGTCGAGTTGTTTGGTGAGTTCTCCCCGATGACGTCGTAGGTGAGGGTTACCGGGGATGCGACGACAACGTGGGACGAAAGTGCCAACGCGGCTGCTTCCAGCCCATCACGGGCTGCGCTGGTCCAATACTGCGATCCGGTTCCGTAGTTGAAGTCAAAAGTGAGTTTAGGTGTGACGGCCGACGGCTGGCCCGGCGTGGGCGGGGCAGGCGGGTTCGGGTAGGCAGCGCCAGTGCTGCCGGCCCGGCCGTCAGTTCCGAATAATCCTCCTTTACCGCCGGCACCACCCCTGCCGGGAGGTGCTGAGGCGACCAGCGCAGCTCCCCCGGCGCCGCCATTGCCGGCCGCGCCAAAGATCAGACCGCCGTTGCCGCCGTTGCCGCCGTTGCCCCCGTTGATACCGGCCCCGCCGTCGCCGCCACTGCCGAACCAGCCGGCCGACCCACCATTGCCGCCGTTGAAACCATTGCCGCCATTTCCGCCCCAAAGCCCGGCATTACCGCCATGGCAGGCCGCTTCACCAGTACAGGAGCCGGCATCCCAGCTGAATCCACTGCCGTAGAGGATTCCAGCGTCGGGGTGTTCTGCGGTGCCGTTACCGAACAGCCGGGCCGCACCACCGGAAGCGCTGGCGCGAGGCGCCCCCGCAGACCCGCCACCGCTGGCCGCGCGGGCGACGATCGGCCCACCGCTTTGCGCCGCACCCGTGCCGGCGGCCGCCCCATCCTCCGGCTCTGCTGCCGGAGCCGTGGACCTATCGGCCGGGGTCGCGCCGATCTCCGAAGAGTCGACCTCGGCGGCGCCGCCGTCGGAACCGGCATCCTCCCCCGCCGCGATGTCCGGCGAAGCAGCATCGAAACGTGGGCTCTCCGATGCGGTGGCATCGGTGTTCGCGTCGGTCGGATTCTCGGTGCCGGCGTCGTCATCATCGATGTCGGCCGTCACATCGGCGGCTATGTCCGCAGCGGCCTCGCTGCCCGAGCCAGATGAGTCGGGGCCTGGCGATGAGGACGTGGTTTCGGATGTCGAGTCCGGCGAGTCCGACACCTGAGAACCACCCGAAGAACTACCTGCCGACGCCTCGGACCCCGATGACGAACTCGACGAACTCGCGTTCGCCGCTCCGCCGGTATCGGCCGACGCTGCCGCGGGCATCCAGACAATGGCTGCACCAACACCTAGAGCCA
Source organism: Mycobacterium sp. (assembly GCA_020438915.1). GTDB lineage: Bacteria > Actinomycetota > Actinomycetes > Mycobacteriales > Mycobacteriaceae > Mycobacterium. Next base: position 3,712 of record JAGQTR010000373.1, on the reverse strand, counting down.
CCCCGAGCGCGGCCACCCTTCCCACGTAGCTGGAGTACCTCCCTGGGGGCCCGGTGGGCAGCACCGCTCGAATGTCGTACTCATGTGTCGAACTCATTTCCGGCTCCCCACCGTCGCCGGGAATCCCCGTAACGATTCAGTATGGGTGAGATATTGACACGGATTCGGTCTTTCGCGGAAGTCAAGCGAGCCTTGCCGTCAATATGACGGTCTCTCGACGCCGCGGTGTAATAATCGTGCATCGCTATGCAAATGCTGAACTTGGGGTTGCAATGAATGGTTTGGCCCTGGCTGGTGCCGCTGTAGCAATCACCGGCGGTGCCCGAGGGATCGGGTACGCCACGGCCAGGGCATTCATCGACGAAGGCGCCCGGGTTTTCATCGGCGACCTTGACGCTGATCTCGCCAAAACCGCCGCCGATGAACTGGGCTGTCACGGAGTCGGCCTGGACGTCCGGTCGCGGGAGTCGTTCGCTGGTTTCCTGGCGGGCGTCGAGGGACCGCTGAAGGTGCTCGTGAACAATGCCGGCATCATGCCGGCGGGCCGGTTCGTCGACGAGTCGGACGCAGTCACCGATTCGATCGTCGATGTCAATCTCAACGGTGTGCTGCGCGGGACGAAGCTCGTACTGCCGGGCATGCTCGAGCGACAATCCGGCCATATCGTCAACGTGGCGTCGTATCTGGGAGTGGTGCCGGCTGCAGGGCTGGCCACCTATTGCGCCACCAAACACGCGGTGGTCGGTTTCAGCGAGTCACTGCGGGATGAACTTGCGGGCACCGGAGTATCGGTTACCGCGGTACTTCCGTCGGCGGTACGGACGGACCTGGTATCTGGTGTCAAACTCGGCGGGGTCCTACCCACCGTGGACCCCGGGGAGATCGCCGAGGCCGTTGTGGCGTCGTGCCAGAGTCGTCCGGCGATCGTCGCCGTGCCGGGCTGGATGCGCAGCTATGAGGCCGCCGCTGCGGTGATTCCGGACCGGCTGCTCGGCGCCGTCCGCGGCCGCCTCACCCGCCACCGCGTCTTGCACGCCCTCGACACCGATGCCCGGGCCGCATACGACGCACGCATCCGCCGCGACGCCGAAGCGTCTGGGAACTGAACTCGCCGGAATTCGCAGATGTGGTGCATGTCCCGGCCACCCGTCATACGCTGCCAATAGGGTCGGTAACCACGTGGTGAGGAACTATGTCCCTAGACCGTCGGCGTCGTGTGGTGGGAGGGCTTGTCGCGGCTGTGATGGCGGTCGCGTTGGCGTCGCCGGTCTCCGCCGACCCGATGAACCCCATCCCGGGCAACGGTTTCTTTCTGGTAGGGCCCGATATTGCGCAGGGGCTGTACCGCACCGCCGGGACGGCGTCGACCTGGGGAGTGTGGATAAACAATGTGCCGACAGAAGACTCGATGTGCTTGTGGTTTACCTACAGCACGCCGGATACGAACAAAGACAACGTAGTGGAGACGAATATCTCGGTCGGTCCGATGTATGCCAATATCAATCCGACGGTAAAGGCTTTCGAGTCGCGAAACTGTGCACCTTGGACACGCGTCACCTGAGTCTCAGTTGCCCAGTTCACCGATTCGCTGCCGGAAGTGAGATCCATTGAGCCCGCCCGATACGCCCACGGTTGTACCGGCCGGTTCGTCCCCAGGGACCCGAACGACAGGTTGGGCAGCGATTCTCCTCGTCGCCGGCGTCGTCTTGGCATCGGCGGGCTGCACAGACTCGGCCGCGCCGTCCATCCCGCAGACGTCGGCGGCAGCACCCCCGGCTCCCCCGCGGGCCATCGCACCTGCGCCTGCGGAGCTGCAGCTGGCATCGGGCAACGCGCAGCCCCGGCTGTCAGCTGACCCTGCGCAACTGGCCGACGACCTCGTGGCCGACGAACAGGCGCTGCGTGACCTGTCATTGCCGGAGCCGACGCTGCTGACGGCAGCCCGTCGCCAGCAGGCGGCCTACCGTGCGCTCGGACGGAACCCCGAGTGGGATTCGATCGCGCGCCCGCGAATCCCGTTGCCACTGCTGGAAACCTACGACCGCAATATCGACGCGCGTCGGCAGCTCACCGCTTTGGGCGAGGGTCATCTGAAGGACACCCTTCCGGCATGGCGCATCATCGCGCCGACGCCGGCCGATGAGTTACTCGGGTACTACCGCGAGGCGGAGTCGGCCTCCGGCGTTGGCTGGGCACATCTAGCGGCGATCAATTTGATCGAGACCGGCTTCGGGCGGGTTGAGGGCGTGAGTACCGCGGGTGCGCAGGGCCCCATGCAATTCATGCCCTCGACCTTCGCCGCATACGGTGGGGGCGGCGACATCCTGTCTCCGCGTGACAGCATCATGGCCGCCGGCCGCTACCTCGCCGCCAACGGATTCGCCAACGATCGCAACCACGCTCTCTATCGGTACAACAACTCAAATCGGTACGTAGCGGCGGTCAACGACTACGCGGCGGTGTTTGCCGCCGATCCCGCCTCCTTTGCCGGATACCATCGGTGGGACGTCTACTACCGCACAACCGCCGGTGACGTGTTGCTGCCCGTCGGTTTCGCCGCGACCTCGCCAATCCCCGTCGCGGACTATCTGGCAGCTCATCCCCAGTGACGGAGACCCCGCGGCCGTGTCCGTGACTCGCCGAGTCGGGCCATCGAAGATGGCATCGAAGTCGCGATCCGTACACGGGTGCGCTCGACGGAACTAGTCTGGCGTGATGACCGATCAGGACCAGACGGCCGCCCGCCGTGAAATCGCCGATGCTCTGCTCTCCGCGCTCAATAATCGTCATGAAGTGCTCGATGTGATCGTCGAGGCCGATGACCGGCCCACCGCGGTGGCGGCTATTGCAAAATTGTTGAACACCTCGACCCGAGGTGGTGAGGCAGTCATGAGCATGGCGTTCGATCAGCTGACGAAGGACTCGCGTCGCAAGATCGCCGCAGAACTCGACGATCTCAACAGCCAACTGACGTTCATGCAGAACGAGCGGCCGGCGAGTTCGGATGACAGCCTCACCTTGCGCCCGTTCGCCGGTGATCCGGACCAGGACATCTTCGCGGCCAGATTGCAAGAGGTCGGCGCTGCCGGTGATGGATCCGGTCAGCCCGCCAGGCCACTCGACGACGAGATCCGCTCCGCGCAGCGCCGCATCGGTCAAGAAGATGCTGCCTGGTTCGTCGCCGTGGTGGAGACAGCGAAGGTAGGAATGGTGTTCGGCGAACTCGAGCGCGGCGAGGTCAACGTCCGGATCTGGATCCACCCCGAGCATCGGAAGAAGGGCTACGGGACTGCTGCGCTGCGGCGGTCGCGCTCGGAGATGGCGGCGTGCTTTCCCGCCGTTCCGATGGTCGTCCGCGCCCCCGGCGTCAAGCCGGCGTAGCGCCGAAGGCGAGTCACAACCCGTCCTGCCCGCCGCCGGATGGGTAGGACCGACGGCCGAGCAGGGATGTCTCCGCAACCACTTTGTTCAGCCCGAAACGATTCGGGCTGAAGGGATTTAATACTGGCTCCACGTGAGGTGGGAGACCTCACACCGGCCAGCCGGTCGCCCCCGAGGTCGCGACCGGTCGCGCTGCGTATTATCTGCCCGAGTACCCAATTCGAGGTCTGTCTTGAGGAACGGAATCACATGAGCGAGCACGTCGAACAGCTGGAGTTCAAGGCCGAAGCGCGGCAACTGCTGGATCTGATGGTCCACTCGATCTACTCCA
>JAGQTR010000372.1 GCA_020438915.1 Mycobacterium sp. | reverse complement strand
ACGCCGATGACGATGACGGTGATGATGACACCCATCAACCCGCTGCGGACCCGGTTGGAACCCTCGAGGACTCTCATTTCGGCGTGCACCTACCCGAGGGCTGACTCCAGACCTTCACCGTGCGCACCGGCCCGCCGGGCTGTAACCCGTTGAGCTTCAGCGTGATATCGCAGGCGTAGAAGTTGAAGAAGTCACCATAGATTCCACCGGCGCGGCCAATGGTCTTCAGCGCGGTCGGCAGCCGGACGAGAATATCGTTCAGCTTCTCCTGCTGCTCGACCAACGGCTGCTGGATGACTTCGAGATGCCCGACCGTGCTCTGCAGCAGCGGTCGATTATCGGCAAGCAGGTCGGCGATCGTGCCGGCGGCGTCGCTGATATCGGCCACCGACGTGGCGATCGGATTGGCGCGATTCTTCAGCCCGGTGATGAGCACCTCGAAGTTCTTCACGGTGTCGTCGAACTGCTGCTGATGCTTGACCGTGGTGTCGAGCACAGTGTTGAGGTTCTTGATCACCTCACCGATGGCCTGATCACGGTCGGCCAACGCCGAAGTGAGCGAGGCAGTCTGGTCAAGGACGTCGCTGATGGTGCCGCCCTGTCCCTGGAACACCGTGACCAGTGACTGGGCGATGTTGTTGACCTTGTCGGGGTCCAGCGACTGGAAAACCGGGCGGAAGCCACCGATCAGCGCGTCGAGGTCGAGCGCGGGCTCGGTCCGCTCGATCGGGATGGTTCCGCCGGCAGCCAGCCGGGTGTTGCTCTCGCCTCGCTTGAGCTCCATGTACCGGTCACCGATGAGGTTGAGGTACCGGATGGAGGCCGTGGTCTCGTCGAACAGTTCCAGCGAGCGATCGACGGTGAAGTCGATCTTGACCTTGGAACCGCCGTCGATCAGCTCGACGTTGGATACCTTGCCGACCTCAACCCCGGAGGCCCGGACGAACTGCCCCGGTCGTAATCCGCTGGCATTGGAGAAGATCGCGGTGTATCCGTTGGTGCGGTCGAAGCGGACCTGACCGAACACCACGACGATGATCGCGGTGAACAGCAGCAGCACCAACGAGAAGGCGCCCAGCTTGATCGCGGTTCCGGTGACTTTCATGGGTTGATCGTGTGCTCCCCCACTTGACGTCCCCAGACGTATTCGGTGAACAGCGGCTGGCCGAGTTCCATGTGGTTGTACGGCGCGATCGACGCCCCGGTGTCGATCACCAGGTACGGGGCCGGCCATAGATCGCGGGTGATCGGCTGCCAGCATCCCGGCCGGCCTTCGGGGCCCCCTTTGGCGTTCACCCGCGGCAGATTGTCCGGGTAGACGTAGGCGTTGGCGGTGCCCAGTCCGAGCACCTCCGAGTGCGTCTGCAACGAGTAGCCGTTGCCGCCCAGCGATGCGGCGATCTTGGGCTCGACATCGTGGAAGTTGCGGATCGTGCAGAACAGCGCGGGGCTGTACTCGTCGAGCAGCGCTGCCGTGGGAAGCAGGTCCTCGACGCCACGGGTGAGGTACGGCCCGCCACGTTCGAAGATGTCGCCACCGATGTTGCCGAATCCGATGGCGGCCATCAGCGCCTGGTCAACGTTGCCCTGCTGCTCGTTGAGGGTGCTGGCGGTGGTCACCGCGTTCTGCAGGCCGTCGAACAGATCCGGCGCGGCGTCGGCGTACACCGCGCCGAGGTCGGCGAGCAGTTGGTTGTCCCGCCGGATCTGCGGCATCTGCGGGTTGATCTCGCTCAAGATCTGGTTGCCGTCGATGATCGACTGACCGAACCGGTTTCCGAGCCCGTCGAGCGCTTGGGCGGTGGCGGTCAGCGTCTGATTCAGCTTGATCGGGTCGACCTGCTCGGCCACCGAGACGATGGTCTCGAAGAGGGTGTTGAACTCGGTGGTCACCGAGGTGATGTCGATGACGTCCGCGGGGTCGATCCGCTGCGGTGCGGGGTTCGGCGGCGAGGAGAACGACACGTATTTGTTGCCGAACACGGTGGTGGCGCTGACGTCGGCCACCACGTTCTGCGGAATCAGGTGCAGGTATTTCGGATTGACCTCGAGCGTGATCTTCGCTTTCGGCTCGCCGCCGACGGTGACGGCCTCGACCTCGCCCACCCGGCCGATCTGGACGCCGTTGTAGGTGACTTTCGAGCCGGGGTCCATCGACAGACCCGACCGCGCACCCATCAAGGTGAGTTGGGTCCGCGGTAGGAACTCACCGCGGAACTGGAAGAACACCAACACCACCGCGACGACGGTCAGCAGCGTGAGCACCAGGCCGGCGATCTTGTACGGCGGTTCGCGATTCGAGTTCAGGGTGCGGGCATCGTCTACACCGTCAGGTTGAAGTTCGGGTCGACGCCGTAGAGCGCCAACGAGGCGAACAGCACCACACACACGATCGCGACCAACGATGCCCGCATCGAGCGGCCGACGGCTTCACCGACACCGACCGGTCCGCCACCGGCGTAGAAACCGTAATAGCAGTGGTTCAGCATGACGATGACGGCGATCACGACCGCCTGGACGAATGACCACATCACGTCGTCGGCGCGCAGGAACGTCCGGAAGTAGTGCTCATAGGTGCCGATCGATTGGCCGTAGAACAAGGTCGTCGTCACCTGAGCCGACAGGAAGGACATGATGATCGCCATCGCGTAGAGCGGGATGATGACGACGAAGCCGGCCATGATGCGGGTGGAAACCAGGTAGGAGATCGACCGGATGCCCATCACCTCGAGGGCGTCGATCTCCTCGCTGATCCGCATCGCCCCCAACTCGGCGGTCGCGCCGGCACCGACGGTGGCCGCCAGTGCCTGACCCGCGACGACGGGCGCGGCGATGCGCACGTTGATCAGTGCCGCGAAGAATCCGGTGAACGCCTCGACACCGATGTTGCCCAACGAGGCGAAGCCCTGGATCGCGACCAGCGACGAACCGGACAGCGTGACGAAACCGACGATGGCCACGGTGCCGCCGATCACGGCCATCGCGCCGGTGCCCATCCCGATCTCGGCGATCAGCCGCAGCGTCTCCTTGCGGTAGAACCGCAGGGCGTGGCCGATCGACCCGACCGAGGTCACCACGAACCAGGCGACATGGCCGACAGACTCCAGGCCCCGGGCCGGCGCCTTCACCAGCTTCTCGGCCCGAGCGGCGCCCCGGGGGAAGCGTGACCGAACTACCGCCGCCGTCGCCATCTCAGCTCCCCGTTCCGAACCGGACGCCGATGGTGGTCAGAATGACGTTCACCGCGAAGAGGGCGATCACGGCCAGCACCAAGGTCTCGTTGACGGCGGTACCCACGCCTTTCGCCCCGCCGGAAACGGTCAGGCCGCGATAGCAGCCGACCAGGCCGGCGATCAGACCGAAGGTCACCGACTTGACCACCGAGATCACCACCTCGGGAAGCCCGGTGACCAGTGTGAGCGTTGAGACGTAGGCTCCCGCCGAGACGTTCTGCAGGTACACGCCGAAAATGAAGCCGCCCACCAGTCCGATGGTGATCACCGCGCCATTGAGCAGTAGCGCGACGAACATCGACGCCAGCACGCGCGGAACCACCAGCCGCTGAATCGGGTCGATGCCCAGCACCTCCAGGGCATCGATCTCCTCGCGGATCGTGCGTGCGCCGAGGTCGGCGCAGATGGCTGTGGAGCCCGCGCCGGCGACCACCAGCACCGTCACCAGCGGGCCGAGTTGCGTCACGGCGGCCAGCGCCGCGCCGGCTCCGGAGATGTCGGCCGCGCCGAACTCGGTCAACAAGATGTTCAGCGTGAAGATCAACAGGACGGTGAGCGGGATGGAGACCGCCACGGTCGGCAGGAAGGCCACCCGCATCAGGAACCACCCCTGCAGGATGAACTCACGCCACTGGAACGGCGGCTTCAACGACGCCTTTGCGGTGAGGACGCACATCCGGACGAAACCGCCGACGGCCTCCAGCCCCGGCCGAACCTGATCGCGGACGTAGCCGCCGAAACTTTCCGCCTTGGGAGACGCGGTCACGGTGATGTTCCCGCGACTGCTTCGCAACTGATGTCGCGCACCATCAGCACCTGTCGCACACTCCCTTCAGGTCCAATCCCCGTCCCTGTGTGCACCGTCTCGCTACCGCTGTGCGGTTTGCCAGATCACCGGAATGTACCCGATGTGATCCTCGACGCACAGGGCATCGGCAGGTACTACCCACAACCGTCGGCAACCAAACCGCCGTCGCCAACAAATTTTGATATCTTGCAGAACCCCTTGGCGGAGTGGAAATTTCGTCGCCGTCAATTATTGGCGGGGTTGCCGAACCGCGATCTCAGCTCGGTCTTGAGCACCTTGCCGGCGGGGTTTCGCGGGAGCGCATCGACGACCTCCACCGCGGTGGGGTGTTTGTAGCGGGCCAGCCTGGTGCTCAGAAAATCGTTGAGGTCCGACGGTCCGAGCGAGGTGCGATCGACGGCCCCCGGCAAACTGCGCAGCACGACCACAGCAACGGGAACCTGTCCCCATTTGGAGTGCGCTCGGCCGATCACGGCGACCTCGACGATGTCGGGATGGGCGGCCAGCGCGTTCTCGACCTCTGCGCAGTAGATGTTCTCGCCGCCGG
>JAGQTR010000371.1 GCA_020438915.1 Mycobacterium sp. | reverse complement strand
GGTGTCCGGGTCAACGTATTCGAAAAGCTGCCGACGCCCTATGGTCTGGTGCGTGCGGGGGTCGCCCCGGACCACCAGAGCACCAAGCGGGTGACCCGGCTGTTCGACAAGATCGCCGCGAGCCGCGGATTCGGGATCTACCTCAACGTCGAGGTGGGATCGCATCTGACCCACGAGGACCTTCTCGAACACCACCACGCGGTGTTGTATGCCGTCGGCGCACCCGACGACCGCCGTCTCGAGCTCGACGGCATGGGGCTGCCGGGTACGGCGACCGCCACCGAGGTGGTCGCGTGGATCAACGGCCATCCCGACTTTGCCGACCTGCCAGTCCATCTCAGCGGAGACCGCGCGGTCATCGTCGGCAACGGGAACGTAGCTCTGGATGTGGCGCGAATCTTGACCAGCGATCCGGATGCGTTGGCGCGCACCGACATCGCTGACCACGCACTCGCCGCCCTGCGGAATTCGCATGTTCGGGAAGTGGTGATCGCGGCCCGTCGCGGGCCCGCCGCGTCGGCGTTCACCCTGCCGGAGCTGATCGGCCTCACGGCCACCTGCCACGTCGTGCTCGACCCCGCCGATCGCGATCGGGTGATCAGTGAACTCGCCGACGAATCCGACCCGTTGACGCGTAACAAGCTGGAGGTGCTGGCCAACCTGGACGAGGCCACCACATCGGCGACGGAATCCTCACGGCCCCGGATTCAGCTCGCCTACGGCCTGACCCCGAAACGCGTGCTCGGCGACGGCGCCACCACCGAGACGGTCGCCGGCATCGAGTTCACGGTGACCGGGACCGACGAAACTCGGACGATCTCCGCCGGCCTGGTGTTGACGTCCATCGGCTACCGGGGCAAGCCGATTCGCGGGCTACCGTTCGACGACGCGACCGCGGTGGTCCCCAACCGGGGAGGCCGGGTCATCGATCCGGGCAGTTCCCAGCCGGTGCGCGGCAGCTATGTGGCGGGCTGGATCAAGCGCGGCCCGACGGGGTTCATCGGAACCAACAAGTCCTGCGCCGCCGAGACGGTGCACAACCTGGTCGCCGACTACAACGGCGGTCTGCTGAGCGAGCCTGTCCACAAGATCACCTCGCTGGACCGGCTCGTTCGGGAGCGCCGACCCGAGATGATCGACGCTGCCGGGTGGAAAGCGGTCGACGACGCCGAGATCACCCGCGGTGGCGGGCAGCGACCGCGCAACAAGTTCACCACCGTCGCCGGCATGCTCGAGGCTGCCGCCGCCGCGCCCGCACCGGCCATGCACCGTCGCTTGCTTGCCGGACTGCGCCGCTGATCGCTTTATGCGCTGGACCACCGAGAACGCTGGGGGGTTGGTGCTGGTCACGTCAGACCGAGGAGATCCCACCCCTGAACCGCTTCCGGTGGTCGCGGGGCGGGGCCGACGTAGATCGCCGACGGCCGTACCAGCTTGCCCAGCCGCTTCTGTTCGAGGATGTGGGCGCACCAGCCCGCGGTGCGCCCACAGGTGAACATGGCGGGCATCATCTTCGGCGGCACCTGGGCGAAGTCGAGGATCACCGCCGCCCAGAACTCGACGTTGGTTTCGATCGACCGGTCGGGGCGGCGCTCCCGCAATTCCGTCAGCGCGGACTGCTCCAGTGCGGCCGCCACCTCGTAGCGCGGCGCTGCCAGGCGTTTGGCGGTCGCGCGCAGCACCCGCGCCCGCGGATCTTCGGCCTGGTATACGCGGTGCCCGAAGCCCATGAGCTTCTCGTCGCGGTCCAGGATCCCCTTGACCACCGCCCGCGCGTCGCCGGTTCGCTCGGCCTCCTCGATCATCGGAATCACCCGCGCGGGTGCACCGCCGTGCAGCGGTCCGCTCATCGCGCCGATCGCACCCGACAACGCGGCCGCCACGTCGGCGCCTGTCGATGCGATGACGCGGGCGGTGAAAGTGGATGCGTTCATGCCGTGCTCGGCGGCGCTGACCCAGTAGGCGT
>JAGQTR010000370.1 GCA_020438915.1 Mycobacterium sp. | reverse complement strand
TCGGCCTGCAACACGTCGCAGTCGATCCAGATCGTGTTCTCCCCCAGCGCCGCCAGATCGATGCAGGCGCGCAGGGACCGGCCGACCAATCGGCTGATTTCCTGGGTTCGTCCCCCTACGCGGCCCTTGACCGACTCTCGGCCCGAGCGTTCGTGGGTGGCGGCGGGCAGCATCGCGTACTCCGCGGTCAGCCAGCCCTGGCCCGAACCCTTACGCCAGCGGGGCACGCCCTCGGTGACGCTTGCGGTGCACATCACCCGGGTCTGGCCGAACTCCACCAGCACCGATCCGGCGGGATGGGAGGTGAATCCGCGGGTGATGGTGACCGGGCGCAGCTCGTCGTCGAGTCGGCCGTCTTCTCGTGTGGACACGGGCCAAGACTAGCCGGTGACCGATCGGGCGCCGAGATCGACGTTTGGCCGCGCTCAGCCCACCGAGATATCGAAGGACTCGCCGCACACCACGGCATGCACCGGACCGTCGAACTCCGACTTTGCCTCGCTGATGACGTCCTCACGCGACGTCCACGGCGGGATATGGGTCAGTAGGAGTTCGGAAACACCGGCCTCGGTAGCCGCCCGCCCGGCTTCGGTTCCCGACAGGTGCAACCTGGGGGGTCGCGACGGCAAATGCGTCCACGAGGCTTCGCACAGGAAGACATCGGCGCCACGAGCGAGTTCGATCAACGCGTCGCAGTAGCCGGTGTCGCCGCTGTAGACCAGCGTCGCGCCCGACGGATCGGTGATGCGCATCCCGTAGGACTCGGTCGGATGGCACACCAGCCGGGGCAACACCGTCAGGGCCCCAATTTTCACGGGTTCGTCGTCCACCCAGTGCCGAACTTCGAAGATGTCGGTGAAGTCGTCGATTTCGCCACCCTCGGGCGAGGATGCCGCGCCCAGCCGGGCCCACGTGTTTGCCGGGCCGTAGACGACACCCCGCTGCGGTGCGGGCGTCGGATGGTAGCGACGCCATACGAAGAGCCCGGGCAAATCCAGGCAGTGATCGGCATGCAAGTGCGACAGCAACACGTGCACGGAGTTGGGGTCGACATGACGCTGCAGTGCCCCGAGAACCCCGCCGCCGAAATCCAGAACCAAAGGAGGCGTATCGGGCGCGGTGACCAGATATCCCGACGCGGGCGAATCAGGGCCGACCACACTGCCGGAGCAACCCAGTACGGTGATTCGCACGCTCACTAGCTTGCCATGCCTGGCATCGGCATGACGAAAACATCACAGCATTAGGCCGGTAGTTTCATGTTTGCCGACCCTGCCGAGGCTGAACAGGTCGAACGCCGTCCAGGGTGGGGCCCAGAAATCGGGCTGCCAGGGCGACGAATGCCTCGGGATCGCCGGTTGCTTCGAAGACCCGTTCGGGCCGGGGCGCTTCCCGGGCGGGGTGCGGCCGCAGCAAATCGTTCTCGGTGAGCACGCGCAGCAGGTCCTTTGCTGTTTCCTCGGCGCTGGACACCAGGGTCACGTCCTGGCCCATGGCCAACTGGATCAGACCAGACAGCATCGGGTAGTGCGTGCAGCCGAGCACCAGTGTGTCCACTCCAGCACGCTGCAACGGTTCCAGATATCCCTCGGCCAACCCCAGCACCTGTCGGCCGCTGGTCACCCCCCGTTCGACGAAGTCGACGAATCGGGGGCATGCCACTGCGGAGACCTCGATATCGCGCGCCGCGGCGAACGCGTCCTGGTAGGTGCCGGAAGCGATCGTGGCAGCGGTGCCGATGACTCCCACCCGGCCGTTGCGGGTGGACCGGACGGCACGCCGTACCGCGGGCAGGATGACCTCGACCACCGGTACCGGCGCGTACCGCTCCCGCGCGTCTCGCAGGCAGGCCGCGGACGCCGTATTGCACGCGATGACCAATGCCTTGATCCCGCGGCCGGCGAGATCGTCACCGATCGCCAGCGCGTGGGCCCGGATCTGCGGAACGGACAGCGGCCCGTATGGTCCGTTGCCGGTGTCACCGACGTAGATGATGTCCTCATCGGGCAGCTGATCGATCACCGCACGCGCGACCGTCAGCCCGCCGACGCCGGAATCAAAAATCCCGATCGGCGCGTGCTGCGGGGTCGTGTGCGAATTCACGAAGCCAAGTAGGGCGGAAGGGTGTTGCCCGGCCCCGGGCGATTCTTGGACTCTCGGGCCTTGCGTTCGGGCCCCGACAACAGGTAGGCGGCCAACACTCCGGCGACCGCCCCACACAGATGTCCCTGCCAGGAGACGCCGAACGTCCCCGGCAGCACCCCGAGCAGGATGCTGCCGTAGATCACGAGCACCACGACGCCGACGAGGATCTCCCAGACCTTGCGGGTGAAGAATCCGAAGACGATCAAGAAAGTCAGCCAGCCGAAGATCAGGCCGGAGGCGCCGATGTGGTTTGTCTCGACGACGACCCCGGTGTAGGTCGGCGTTCCCACGTTGCCGATCAGCCAGGTGCCGAACCCGCCGAGGATCCAGATGATCGCGGTGGCGTAGATGAATCGGGACAAGCCCGCCAACGTCATCAGAAACCCGAGCACCAGCGCCGGACCGGTATTAGCGATCAGATGCTCCCAGTTCGAGTGCAGCAGCGGTGCCAGCAGGATACCGGCCAACCCGTCGGCCTCCAGCGGGCGAATTCCGTTGCTGTCCAGTCGATGTCCGGTCAGAGCGTCGACGAGTTCGATCACCCACAGCAAGACCACGAACGACACGACCGTTGCCCCGCCGACGACCCACGCCGGACGCTTCTTCGGAGCCGTCTGCGGTCCGGCCATGCCGGGATAGCTACCGGGCAGACTCACCGGCGCCCCCTTATGCCCATAGCTGCCCTTCCAACGCATCCTCCGCATCATCCAGGCTACCGGCGTAAGCCCCGGTCGACAGATACTTCCATCCGGCATCGCAGACCACGAACGCGATGTCGGCACGCTCCCGCGCCTTCACCGCTTTGGCTGCCATCCCCAGTGCGGCGTGCAGGATGGCACCGGTGGAGATACCGGCGAAGATCCCCTCGACCTGAACCAGCTCGCGGGTGCGCTTGATCGCGTCGAACGAGCCCACTGAGTAGCGGGTGGTCAGCACGTCGGGGTCGTAAAGCTCGGGGATGAAACCCTCGTCGATGTTGCGCAGCGCGTACACCCCTTCGCCGTAGCGGGGTTCGGCCGCCACGATCTGGACACCCGGTACGTGTTCGCGCAGGTATCGGCCGGTCCCCATCAGCGTGCCCGTCGTGCCCAGACCGGCGACGAAGTGCGTGATCTCGGGCAGGTCGGCCAGCAATTCGGGTCCAGTGCCGTCGTAGTGCGCGGCGGCGTTGGACGGGTTGCCGTACTGGTACAGCATTACCCACGAAGGGTTTTCAGTGGCAAGCTCTTTGGCGCGGGCAACCGCGGTATTGGAACCGCCTTCCGCGGGCGAGAAGATGATCTGGGCACCGTAGAGCTCCAATAGCTGGCGTCGCTCGATCGAGGTGTTCTCCGGCATGACGCAGATCAGCTGATAGCCCTTCAGCAGCGCCGCCATCGCCAGCGAGATACCGGTGTTGCCACTCGTCGGTTCCAGGATCGTGGCTCCGGGCTGCAGCGCGCCGCTGCGTTCGGCATCCTCGATCATCCGCAATGCCGGCCGGTCCTTGATGGACCCGGTCGGATTGCGGTCTTCGAGTTTGGCCCACAACCGGACGTGAGGTGAGCCGTCATCACCGTTCCAGCAGGGCGACAGCCGCGGCAGCCCGACCAGCGGTGTGTCACCGAGCGCCTGCAGCAGCGAGTCGTATCGAGTCACCAGTCGTACCCAGCCATCGACTCCTACTCACCCACCGGCGACCGCGGGCAGAATCGTGACCGAGTCTCCGTCGGATATCGGTGTCTCCAGTCCGCCGGAGAACCGCACATCCTCGTCGTTGACGTAAATGTTGACGAAGCGCTGCAGCTTGGCGGGGTTGGCGGAGTCGATCAACCGTTCGGCGATACCGGAGTAGTTGGCCTCCAAATCGGAGATGACGGCCTGCAACGTGGCCCCCGAGGCGGTGACGCGTTTTTCGCCGCCGGTGTGGGTTCGCAGGAGTGTCGGGATAGAGACGGTCACATTGGCTGAATCAGGCACAGGTTTCTCTTTCATCAGTACTGCTCGACGATCTTGACGGGCTCTTCGGTGACGACGCCGTCGCGGATGCGGTAGCTACGCAACTCGTGATCCTCGGCGTCACGGGTGGACACCAACACGTAGTGGGCATCTGGTTCGGCGGCATAGGCGATGTCGGTGCGGCTGGGGTAGGCCTCGGTTGCGGTGTGCGAGTGGTAGAGGACGATGGGAGCCTCCCCGTCGTCCTCCATTTCTCGCCACACCTTGAGCTGCTCTGCGGAGTCGAATCGGTAGAACGTCGGCGACCGCTCGGCATTGATCATTGCGATGAACCGCTCGGGACGGTCGGATCCCTCGGGGCCGGCGATGACGCCGCATGCCTCGTCCGGGTGGTCGGCACGGGCGTGTGCGACCATCGCGTCGACCAGGTCGGCACGGATCACCAGCACAGCGCATTCCTTCCTCTGCAAGACCGGGCTTCCTTCATGGAGCGTTGGTCAAGCGAACGCTCCCGGCAACAGGTCACGGTAGGTGGGTATTCCGGCGACCGTCTCGGCGGCCAGCACCCCGACGAGCACGGCGCGCGCCAGACAGTCCGCAGCGGCTGCCCCGACCTCGGTGACCAGCGGCACCTCTGGCGACATCGACGCCGGCGTCGTCGGGTCCGGATTCACCTCCACCGCGCCGGTGGCCAGCGCAAACACCGTATCGCCGTCGCGCGCGGTGTGACAGGGCCGGATGGTGCGCGCCAATCCGTCGTGTGCGGCCACCGCCACCCGGCGGCAGCCTGCCGGGCTGAGGGCCGCGTCGGTGGCGACCACGGCGATGGTGGTGTTCAGCGGGCTGAGCTCGTTGTGCAGACCTGCGTAAGCGGTGAGTTGATCGCCATCCGGGGGGACCAAACCGAACTCCTCGATCTGGTAGGCCGGCCAGGGCAGACCGGTGGCCGGGTCGATCACATCGCCCGCCGAGTTGACCACGACCAGCGCACCGACGGTCACCCCCGACTCCAGGGTCATCGAGGCAGTCCCCACGCCGCCCTTGAGCACCCCGGCCCGCGCGCCGGCACCCGCTCCGACGGTGCCGATCCCGAAATCGGTGCCCGCACCCGCGGCCGCGAGGTAACCGAACTCCGCGTCCGGCCGGCACCGCCAGCCCCCCACCGGCAGGTCGAAGATCACCGCGGCGGCGACGATCGGCACCACCCCGCCGTCGAGCGCGACACCGCGGTCATGTTCCTCCAGCCAGGTCATCACGCCGTCGGCGGCGGCCAGCCCGAACGCACTACCGCCGGTGAGCACGATCGCATCCACATGGCGCACCGAGTTGCTCGGATCCAGCAGGTCGGTCTCCCGGGTTCCCGGAGCGCCACCGCGACAGTCGACCGCGCCCACCGTGCCTGGAGGAGTCAGCACGACGGTCGTGCCGGTCGCCCATCCCGAGCCCAGCTCCGCACCGGGGTCGATCCTGTGGTGGTGGCCGACCCGAATGCCACCGACGTCGGTGATCGCGTCACCCACTAGCGCGCGCCCCCGATGAGGCTGAGTACCAAGTACTCCTGCAGGACCGTGAGCCACTGGTAGACGTCGAGATGGCCGGCCATCGGGTGATCGGCGGGCAGCTGATCGGGCCCGTCGGCCCCGATGTCGAGCATCGTGCCCAACGCCAGACGCACGTCGTTGACCGCGGCTGCCCAGCGGTGCGCGTCGTCCTCGGTCAGTTCGAACTTGCCGCCACCCACCGGAACCGTGTCCAACAGCCGTTGCGCCGCTTGACGTTTCGCATCGATGATGGCGGGCTCGTGGAGACCGCGCAATGCGCTGTTGAGGCTTTCCGCCACGTCGACTCCAGCAGAATCGCCGACCCCCGGACGGTAGAAGTCGGGCAACAGACGCATCATCGTATCGTCCTGTGGCGGAACCGAATTGCCGGTTCTGATCCCGGTGATCTCGGCGAGTTCGTCGACCGGCGCCGAAGCCTGACGGTCCTCGAGCATTCCCAGCAGCGACGTGACCAGGTTGGTCAACAGCTCAGCTTCGTGTGCGGCCAGCGCTGACCGGAACCGCGGGCCGTCGACGCCCTGGACCCGCTTCCACTTACGCACAGTCTCCTCAGCGGTCCTGTTGAAGCGTTGCCCACAAACCTGCGGCGTGGAGCTTGGACACGTCGACCTCCATGGACTCCCGGCTACCGGCCGACACCACAGCCTTACCCTCATTGTGGACCTGCAGCATCAGCTTGGTCGCATGCGGTTCGCTGTAGCCGAAGAGCTTCTGCAGCACGTAGGTCACATAGGTCATCAGGTTCACCGGATCGTCCCACACCAACGTCACCCACGGGACGTCGGTGGCGACGTCTTCCTCGGCGACGGTGGCGACATCGTGATCTTCGCGAGTTCCCGGACGGACGTTCGCCGGCGTAGCCATGTGGCAAGAATACCGGGATCGCGACGATGCTAGGAAGGCGCTTGGAACCGATACGGTGTTCCGGTGACTCCGTCTTCCGTGGCGCTGCTGACCGACAAGTACGAATTGACGATGCTTGCCGCGGCGCTGCGAGACGGCACCGCGCACCGGCGCACCACGTTCGAGGTGTTCGCCCGCAGCCTTCCAGAAGGTAGACGCTACGGCGTCACCGCCGGTACCGCCCGATTCGTGGAAGCGTTGCAGCAGTTCAGATTCGACTCCGCGGCCCTGAGCGCACTTGCCGGATTCTCCGACAACGACACCATGGATTACCTGGCCGGCTACCGGTTCACCGGCGACATCGACGGGTACCCCGAGGGCGAGTTGTACTTTCCCGGGTCGCCGGTGCTGTCGGTGCACGGGACCTTCGGCGAATGCGTGCTGTTGGAAACGCTGGCGCTGTCGATTTTCAATCACGACACCGCCGTCGCCTCGGCGGCCGCCCGGATGGTCAGTGCCGCGCACGGGCGCCCGCTGATCGAGATGGGCTCGCGGCGCACCCATGAGCGGGCGGCCGTGGCCGCGGCGCGCGCAGCCTACATCGCCGGTTTCACCGGGACGTCCAACCTCGAGGCCGAGCGCAGCTACGGGGTGCCCGCGTTGGGCACGAGCGCGCATGCCTTCACGCTGCTGCATACCCCCGATGGGCAGTCGACCGCAGATTGGGAAAAGGCCGCCTTCTCCTCTCAGGTCGATGCACTGGGGGTGGACACCACATTGCTGGTGGATACCTACGACATCACCGCCGGGGTCGCCAACGCGGTCGAGGTCGCGGGCCCACAGTTGGGTGCGGTGCGCATCGACTCCGGCGACCTCGGCGTGTTGGCCGGGCAGGTCCGCCGGCAGCTGGACAGTCTGGGCGCCACGAACACCCGCATCGTGGTCTCCGGCGACCTCGACGAGTTCGCCATCGCGGCACTGCGTGCCGAACCCGTCGACATCTACGGTGTCGGCACGTCCGTGGTCACCGGATCGGGAGCACCGACCGCAAACATGGTGTACAAACTGGTCGAGGTTGATGGCATCCCCGTCGAGAAACGCAGCACCGCCAAGGAGTCCCGCGGCGGGCGTAAGTGTGCCCAACGGCTGGCCAAGCCGTCGGGGACCATCGTCGAAGAGGTGGTGTATCCGGCTCTTCAACCCCCGCCGGCCCCCTTGGGCCTCGTCGCCAGGCCGCTGACGACAGCGCTGGTGCGCGACGGCGCACCGGTGGCCGATCTCGAGCTGGAAACCGCGCGTGACCGGGTCGCTCGAGGTTTGCACAGCCTGCCGTGGGACGGTCTGAAACTCTCCAGGGGCGGCCCCGCGATCCCCACGCGGATCATCGCTCCCGCGCGCAGGCAGGGGTAGCCGGCCGATTGGCTATCCCGAGAGCTCAGGTTGCCGAGCTGCTGGCGACCGCCGTGGCGGCACTGGGCGGCACGCAACGCGCCGGCCAGATCGAGATGGCCGAGGCGGTGGCCCGCGCGTTCGACAGCGGCGAACACCTCGCGGTCCAAGCCGGAACAGGCACCGGCAAATCGCTGGCCTACCTGGTGCCCGCGGTCGCTCACTCGCTGCGTGACAACCGTCCGGTCGTGGTGTCGACAGCGACGATCGCACTACAACGTCAGCTCGTCGACCGTGATCTGCCCCGGCTCGCCGCCTCGCTGTCGGAAAAGCTTCCTCGCCAACCGGAGTTCGCGCTCTTGAAGGGACGGGGCAACTACCTCTGTCTGAACAAGGTTCACAACGACTCTCCGGCTGGACCTCAGGCCGAACCCGGGGACTTGCCCCAAGAGGAGCTCTTCTCCCCGGCCGCGGTGAGCGCCCTGGGCCGCGACGTACAGCGGCTGCTCGATTGGTCGTCGAGCACCGAAACCGGTGACCGTGACGAACTGAACCCCGGAGTCGGAGACCGATCCTGGTCGCAGGTCAGCGTGTCGGCGCGGGAATGCATCGGGGTGTCCCGCTGCCCGTTCGGCACCGATTGTTTCGCCGAGCGCGCCCGCGACCGCGCCGGCCGCGCCGACATCGTCGTCACCAACCACGCATTGCTGGCCATCGATGCGATCGGCGAGGCCAACGTCCTGCCCGAACACGACCTGCTGGTGATCGACGAGGCCCACGAGCTGGTGGACAGGGTCACCGGTGTCGCCACCGCCGAACTGTCGGCGACCTCGCTGGGTGTCGCGACGCGCCGGGCCACCCGCATCGTTGACCCCGAACTCATCCAGCGACTGGAGGCGGCGGCCGCGACCTTCTCCTCGACGATCCTGGATGCCCGTGGTGGCCGCATCGACGTACTCGACGAGGACCTGGCCAGTCACCTCGCGGTGCTGCGCGATGCGGCGAGCAGAGCCCGCAATGCGATCGACACTGCGCCCAATGACCCGAAGACCGCGGCCGCCCGCGCCGAAGCGGCCACCGCGCTGACCGATGTCGTCGATACCGCGTCACGAATTCTCAGCTCGTTCGTACCGGCCATCGCCGACCGCACCGACGTCGTGTGGATCGAGCAGGCCGATCCGAGCCGGCCGGGCCTCGACGGACGAACGAGACTTCGCGTCGCCCCGCTTTCGGTGGCAGGTCTGCTGCGCAGCACGCTATTCGGAAGGTCGACGACGGTGCTGACATCGGCGACGTTGACCATTGGCGGCACCTTCGACGCGATGGCCTCGGCCTGGGGACTGGACCCGGGGCCGGACCGCGGCCTGAACCGCACCGCCGGAGATCCCGACCCCTGCACCACCACCCGCCCCGCGTGGCGGGGAATCGACGTGGGCTCGCCGTTCGACCACGCCAAAGCGGGCATCTTGTACGTTGCCGCCCATCTGCCTCCGCCCGGCCGCGACGGCACCGGATCTGCCGAACAACTCGACGAGATCGCCTCGTTGATCGCCGCCGCGGACGGGCGGACACTGGGTCTGTTCTCCTCCATGCGGGCGGCCAAGGCCACCGCCGAGATCATGCGCGACCGTCTCGACAGTCCGGTGCTGTGTCAGGGCGACGACAACACCTCGGCTCTGGTGCGGCGCTTCGCCGCGGACCGGCGGACCTCCCTTTTCGGGACTCTGTCGCTGTGGCAGGGAGTCGATGTTCCGGGGCCGTCACTGTCGCTCGTGCTGATCGATCGGATTCCGTTCCCCCGACCCGACGATCCGCTGTTGACGGCGCGGCAGCGTGCCGTGGCCGCGCGCGGCGGTAACGGATTCATGGCCGTAGCCGCCAGCCATGCCGCACTGTTGCTCGCCCAGGGGGCGGGCCGGTTGCTGCGCCGTGTCGACGACCGCGGCGTGGTGGCCATTCTGGACTCGCGGATGGCGACCGCGCGCTACAGCGGGTTCCTGCGCGCGTCGCTGCCCCCGTTCTGGGCGACGACAGACGGGGCCTCGGTACGGGCGGCGCTGCAGCGGCTCCGCACCTCCGACTGATGGTGGTGGGCACCGGGAACCACGATGCCCCGGCCGTCCCCCGAGTTCACTATCCTGGAAGCGGAGTTCCGGTGCGTGCCCCCAGGCCGCTGAGTGACCACCGAAAGGCGGCATCCATGAGTCGGTTCATCGGCCGAAGACACCTTGTTGGCGCCATGATCACGACCGCCGCAGTCCTGCTCGCCACCGGATGCTCGACAACGCTGCAGGGCAACGCGGTGTCTGTCTTCGACGATCCCTTCCGGGTGGCCGGAATGCCGGCCACCGACGGCCCCACCGGCCTACGGCCCAACGCCGAACCTCCCGCCCGGAAGGTGAAGGGCACCGATGGCGGGGAGATCGACCGGCTGGCCGGACAGGCAATCAGCGACATCGAGCAGTACTGGGAATACGCCTACCCCGAGGCCTTCGGCGACGATTTCATCGCGGCTAAGGCGCTGTTCTCGTTCGACGCCGGCGACTACGGCGGCGCCGGCCAGCAGTACGCCGGTGCCTTCGACCTCGCCGCCAACACCC
>JAGQTR010000369.1 GCA_020438915.1 Mycobacterium sp. | reverse complement strand
CGGCGGCTCGATCCGGATCCCGGCGGCCTGCAACGGTCTCGTCGGACTCAAGCCGTCCCGAGGCCGGCTTCCACTCGATGACGACATGCGGCGGATGCCGCTGCACATCGTGCACAACGGTGTGCTCACGCGTTCGGTCCGCGACACCGCCGTGTTCTACCGTGAGATGGAGCGGGTGGCCGCAAACCCGAAGCTGCCGCCCGTCGGCGACGTCACCCGCCCCGGCCGGCAGCGCCTGCGCATCGCGGTGTGCACCCATTCGGTTGCCCGCGAGGCCAGTCCCGAAGTGAGCGAGCTGACATTCAAGACTTCGGCGCTGCTCGAGGAGCTCGGTCACCGGGTGAGCGTGATCGACAACCCGGTGCCGCACCGTTTCATGGACGACTTCTTGCTGTACTGGTCGTTTTTGGCCTTCGCCCTGGTGCGCGGCGGTCGCCGCAGCTTCGGGAAGAGTTTCGATCGCGACAAGCTCGACAATCTCACGCTGGGCCTCGAGCGTTACGCGGCACGCAAACTCCACCGACTCCCGTTGGCGATCGCCCGGCTGGCCCGGATACGGCAGATCACCGGGCGCACGATGTCGACTTTCGACGTGCTGCTGACGCCGACGCTGGCCGACGTCACGCCGCGCATCGGCCATCTCGACCCGACGGCGGAGTATCAGCAGATCATCGACCGGCTCGTGGAATGGGTGGCGTTCACTCCGCTACAGAATGCCACCGGTGAACCGTCGATCTCCTTGCCGCTGGCCCACTCCGCCTCCGGGCTACCGGTCGGGATGATGTTCTCGGCGCCTGTCGGCCACGACGCCCGGCTTCTGGAGTTGGCCTATGAGCTTGAGGAAGCCCGGCCCTGGCGACGAATCCAGGGCTGAGCTCGCCGGCTGACCTGATCAACCGCCCCCCCGGGGGGTGGTCCGCTGGTCGCGATGAGGCAGGATCAGGGGAGCATGCGAGGACCTCAAAGGAGTCGGATGACGAAATCCACCAGTCCCAACGGTGCCGGCTCGTCGTCCCTGATCAGGCCCGCCTACACACGGGTGCTGCTCAAGCTGGGCGGCGAAATGTTCGGCGGCGGGCAAGTAGGGCTCGACCCCGACGTGGTCGCACTGGTAGCGCGTCAGATCGCCGAGGTGGTGCGCAGCGGCGCGCAGGTGGCCGTGGTCATCGGCGGCGGCAACTTCTTCCGTGGCGCGCAATTGCAGCATCGAGGCATGGAACGCACCCGCTCTGATTACATGGGCATGCTCGGTACCGTGATGAACAGCCTTGCGCTGCAAGATTTCCTGGAGAAGGAAGGTATTCAGACGCGGGTACAGACCGCCATCACGATGGGTCAGGTGGCCGAGCCCTATATTCCGCTGCGGGCCCGTAGACACCTCGAGAAGGGGCGTGTGGTCATCTTCGGAGCCGGCATGGGGCTCCCGTACTTCTCCACCGACACCACCGCTGCGCAGCGCGCATTGGAGATTGGGGCAGAGGTGGTGCTGATGGCCAAGGCGGTCGACGGTGTGTTCACCGCCGACCCGCGAGTACACGCCGACGCCGAGTTACTCACCGCGATCAGCCATCGCGAGGTGATCGACCGCGGCCTCGCGGTGGCCGACGCGACCGCGTTCAGCTTGTGCATGGACAACGGTATGCCGATCCTGGTGTTCAATCTGCTCACCGATGGCAATATCGCGCGTGCAGTCGCGGGTGAGAAGATCGGAACGCTGGTCACCACGTGATGGTGCAGGGACGGGAGAGCACGAAGTGATCGAAGAAACCCTCTTCGATGCCGAGGAGAAGATGGAGAAGGCGGTGTCGGTGGCGCGCGATGACCTCGCGTCGATTCGCACCGGCCGCGCCAACCCCGGCATGTTCAATCGCATCAACATCGACTACTACGGTTCGGCTACCCCGATCACTCAACTGTCCAGCATCAACGTGGCCGAGGCCCGGCTGGTCGTGATCAAACCCTACGAAGCCAACCAACTGCGCAGCATCGAGGACGCGATCCGCAACTCCGACCTGGGAGTCAACCCGACCAACGACGGAAACGTCATCCGCATCGCAATCCCTCAGCTCACCGAGGAGCGTCGCCGCGATCTGGTCAAGCAGGCCAAATCGAAGGGGGAGGACGCCAAGGTCTCGGTTCGCAACATCCGGCGCAAGGCGATGGAGGAGTTGACCCGCATCAAGAAGGATGGTGACGCCGGCGAGGACGAG
This sequence comes from Mycobacterium sp., assembly GCA_020438915.1. Taxonomy (GTDB): domain Bacteria; phylum Actinomycetota; class Actinomycetes; order Mycobacteriales; family Mycobacteriaceae; genus Mycobacterium. The sequence goes on along the minus strand of JAGQTR010000369.1, from coordinate 1,607 downwards.
GTGACCCGAGCGGAGAAGGACCTCGAGAAGACGACCCACCAGTACACCCACCAGGTCGATGAATTGGTCAAACACAAAGAAGGCGAGCTGCTGGAGGTCTGACGTGACCGATCAGCAAGCGACTCATCCCGTGGCAGAGCAGCCGGTCGACAAGCCGACGACGAAGACGTCGCGTGCTGGGCGCAACCTACCCGCTGCCATCGCTGTGGGCGTGGCCCTCGGTGGCATGCTCATCGCCACGCTGCTGTTTGCGCCGCGGGTCTGGGTGCCGATCGTGGCCATCGCCATGGCGGTGGCCACCCACGAGGTCGTGCGTCGCCTGCGCGAAGGCGGCTTCTCGATACCGCTGGTGCCGCTGCTGGTCGGCGGTCAAGCCATGATATGGCTGACCTGGCCTTTCGGTGCCGCGGGAGCGTTGGGTGCGTTTGGCGGGACCGTCCTGGTCTGCATGATCTGGCGGCTGGTGTCCGGTGGTTTGTCCAGCGCGCCGCAGAATTACCTACGCGATATGTCGACGACGGTGTTCCTGGCCGCCTGGGTGCCGTTGTTCGGCAGTTTTGGTGCACTGCTGATCTACCCCGAGGACGGCGCGGGACGGGTGTTCTGCCTGATGTTGGGTGTCGTTGGCTCCGATGTCGGCGGCTACACCGCCGGAGTGCTGTTCGGCAAGCACCCGATGGCGCCGGCGATCAGCCCGAAGAAGTCCTGGGAGGGACTGGCAGGCTCGTTCCTGCTGGGTGTGACCACTTCGGTGCTGGCGGTGCACTTTCTCACCGACAATCCCGCCTGGGTGGGAGTGCCACTCGGCGTGATGCTGGTCATCACCGCAACGCTGGGCGACCTGGTCGAATCCCAGGTCAAGCGGGATCTCGGCATCAAGGACATGGGGACGCTGCTGCCCGGCCACGGCGGATTGATGGACCGCCTCGATTCAGTCCTCCCGTCGGCCGTGGCGACCTGGATCGTGTTTTCGCTGTTGACTTGATCTCCTTCGAACCCCGGGGATTTCCACCCGATCCGATTCCGGCCCGCAAGATTCCATCCGATCCGGTTCGAGCGTGCGGTTGTGTCACGCAAGGCGGGGCAGAGGTGCGCATCAACTCAACACTCGGCGCTGCCTAACCGGGACTCGGCTGGGACTGGGACATGTTCCGGGATGAGATACTGGGCGGACTGATGTCTGGATCTGTGCCGGCGCTGCCGCTCGTGTTCGATCCGCCGCGCCGCGCCAAGCCGCCGCGGCATTTCGCTGACCTTGACGAAGCCGGCCGTGCCGCCGCGGTCGCCGACCTGGGACTTCCGGCCTTTCGTGCCAAGCAGTTGGCCAATCAGTACTACAGCCGGCTGATCGCCGACCCGGAGAACATGAGCGACCTTCCCGCCGCAGTGCGCGGGCAGGTCTCCGAGGCGCTGTTCCCCCGCCTGCTGGATGCGGTACGCGAGATCGCGTGCGACGCCGGAGAGACGCGCAAGGTGCTGTGGCGCGCGGTCGACGGAACGACGTTCGAGTCGGTGCTGATGTGCTACCCCGACCGCAACACCGTGTGTATCTCCTCACAGGCCGGCTGCGGCATGGCCTGCCCGTTCTGCGCCACCGGCCAGGGCGG
>JAGQTR010000368.1 GCA_020438915.1 Mycobacterium sp. | reverse complement strand
GCCGGCATGACCCCGACCACCGTCGACGCCAAGATCGTCGCCGCGGCCGCCAACGCCGGCCACTGGGCCGAGCTGGCCGGCGGCGGTCAGGTGACCGAAGAAATCTTCGACGGGCGCATCGCAGAGTTGGTCGAGCTGTTGGAGCCGGGCCGGGCCATCCAGTTCAACTCGCTGTTCCTCGATCCCTACCTATGGAAACTGCAGGTGGGTGGCAAGCGGCTGGTGCAAAAAGCGCGTCAGTCCGGTGCACCCATCGACGGCGTCGTCGTCACCGCCGGCATTCCGGACCTCGAGGAAGCGGTCGACCTGATCGAGGAGCTCAACACCGTCGGCATCAGCCACGTGGTGTTCAAGCCGGGCACGGTCGACCAGATCAAGGCCGTCATCAAGATCGCGACCGAGGTGCCCGACAGGGACGTCATCGTCCACATCGAGGGCGGACGCGCCGGCGGGCACCACTCCTGGGAGGACCTCGACGACCTGCTCCTGGCGACCTACGGGGAGCTGCGCAAGTACACCAACGTCACCATCTGCGTCGGCGGCGGCATCGGTACCCCCGAACGCGCGGCGGACTACCTGTCCGGCGACTGGGCCAAGGAGTACGGCTTTCCCTCGATGCCGGTGGACGGCATCCTGGTCGGCACCGCCGCGATGGCGACCAAGGAAGCGACGACATCGCCCGCGGTCAAGCAGATGCTCGTCGAGACCACCGGCACCGAAACCTGGGTCGGAGCCGGCAAGGCCATCAACGGCATGGCCAGCGGTCGCAGTCAGCTCGGCGCCGACATCCACGAGATCGACAACACCGCCTCGCGCTGCGGCCGGCTACTCGACGAGGTCGCCGGCGACGCCGACGCCGTCGAGCAGCGCCGCGACGAGATCATCGCCGCGATGGCCAACACCGCCAAGCCCTACTTCGGCGACCTCGACGGCATGACCTACCTGCAGTGGCTGCAGCGCTACATCGAGTTGACCATCGGTGCGGGTGACACCACCGCCGACACCGCCGCACCCGGTAGCCCCTGGCTCGCCGATACCTGGCGGGATCGCTTCGAGGAGATGCTCAAGCGCACCGAGTCGCGCCTGCATGAGTCGGACTCCGGTCCGATCGAATCGCTTTTCTGCCTGGATCACCAAGGGCTACTTGATGAACCGGGCGAAGCAATCTCGTGCCTGCTGGCCCGCTACCCCGACGCCGCCTCGGTGCGGCTGCATCCGGCCGACGTGCCCTTCTTCGTGACGCTGTGCAAGACGCCCGGCAAACCGGTGAACTTCGTACCGGTCATCGACAAGGATGTGCGGCGGTGGTGGCGCAGCGACTCGCTGTGGCAGGCCCATGACGCCCGCTACAGCGCCGACCAGGTGTGCATCATCCCGGGCACCCAGGCCGTCGCCGGAATCACCCGGGCAGACGAGCCGGTGGGCGAGCTGCTGGACCGCTTCGAGCAGGAGATCATCGACCGGGTGCTGGATTCGGGTGTCGAACCGGTGGCCGTCATTTCCCGCCGTCAGGCCCGTGCCGACATCACCGGACCGCTGGCCGTCGTCCTGGATTCACCCGACGTGCTCTGGGCGGGACGCACCGCGATCAACCCGGTGCACCGCATCGGTGAGCCGGGCGAGTGGCAGGTCAACGACGTGCCCGGAAAGCCCAGCGCCACCCATCCCGGCACCGGTGCCCGGCTGGAGCTGGCCGGTGACGGCGGCCGGGATGTAGCCATCACCCTCAGTGTTCCGCTGTCTGACATCTGGATCGACATCCGCTTCACCCTGCCCTCCTGCACGGTCGACGGAGGCATGCCGATCGTCACCGTCGAAGACGCGTCGACGGCGATGCGTGCGGTGCTGGCCATCGCCGCCGGGGTCGAGGGGCCGGATGCCCTTCCGCCCGTGGAGAACAACACCACGACGGTGACCGTCGAGTGGGATCCGGAGAAGGTGGCCGACCACACCGGTGTCACCGCAACCTTCGGTGCGCCGCTGGCGCCCGGCCTCACGCTGGTTCCCGACGCGCTGGTCGGCTTGTGCTGGCCGGCGGTGTTCGCCGCCATCGGATCGGCGCTCACTGCCGACGGCCGCGGTGTCGTGGAGGGTCTGCTTAGCCTGGTCCACCTCGACCACGCGGCTCATCTGCTGCAGGCGATGCCAGCGGTCAAGTCCCAATTGACCGTCACCGCAACCGCTTCGACAGCGACCGACACCGAGGTCGGGCGGGTCGTCCCGGTGGCCGTGACGATCGCCGACGCGGACGGCACGGTGTTGGCCACCCTGCAGGAGCGCTTCGCGATCCGCGGCCGGACCGGTTCGGCCGAGCTGACCGACCCGCCGCGTGCCGGGGGAGCCATCACCGACAACGCCACCGACACCCCACGCCGCAGGCGCCGCGACGTCGTCGTGACCGCACCGGTCGACATGAGCGCGTTCGCGGTCGTCTCCGGCGACCACAACCCGATCCACACCGACCGGGCGGCCGCGCTGCTCGCCGGCCTGAAAACCCCTATCGTGCACGGCATGTGGCTGTCGGCGGCGGCTCAGCACGCGGTCACCGCCACCGACGGCCGGGCCACGCCGCCGCCCCGTCTGGTGGGCTGGACCTCCCGCTTCCTGGGGATGGTGCTTCCCGGCGACGAGGTCGAGTTCCGGGTGGACCGCGTCGGCATCGATCGCGGCGCCGAGATCATCGAGGTCGCCGCGCGGGTGGGTTCGGAGCTGGTGATGTCGGCGACGGCACAGCTGGCGGCCCCCAAAACCGTCTACGCGTTCCCCGGCCAGGGCATCCAGTCCAAGGGCATGGGCATGGACGTGCGGTCCCGGTCCAAGGCCGCCCGCAAGGTGTGGGACTCGGCGGACAAGTTCACCTGCGAGACCCTCGGCTTCTCGGTGCTGCACGTGGTGCGCGACAACCCGACCAGCCTCATCGCCTCCGGCGTGCACTACCACCACCCGGAAGGGGTTCTCTACCTGACGCAGTTCACCCAGGTCGCGATGGCGACGGTGGCTGCTGCGCAGGTCGCCGAGATGCGCGAACAAGGCGCGTTCGTCGAAGGTGCCATGGCCTGTGGGCACTCAGTCGGCGAGTACACCGCGCTGGCGTGCGTCAGCAACGTCTACCCACTGGAGGCGCTGCTCGAGGTCGTTTTCCACCGCGGGTCCAAGATGCACGACATCGTGCCGCGCGACGCTGCGGGCCGCTCGAACTACCGGCTCGCCGCGATCCGGCCCTCCCAGATCGATCTCGACGATGACGACGTCCCTGGCTTCATCGCCGAGATCTCCGAACGGACCGGCGAGTTCCTGCAGATCGTGAACTACAACCTGCGCGGATCGCAGTACGCGATCGCCGGAACCGTACGCGGCCTGGAAGAGCTGGAGGACGAGGTCGAGCGTCGCCGCGAGATCAGCGGCGGTAAGCGGTCATTCATTCTGGTGCCCGGCATCGACGTGCCGTTTCACTCCTCGGTGCTGCGGGTCGGCGTCGCCGACTTCCGGCGCTCTTTGGAACGGGTCATGCCGCGCGACGCCGACCCGGCGCTGCTCGTCGGAAAGTACATCCCCAACCTGGTGCCCAGGCCGTTCACATTGGACCGCGACTTCATCGAGGAGATCCGCGACCTGGTGCCCGCCGAGCCGCTCGACGAGATCCTCGCCGACTACGACACCTGGCGCAGCGAGAAGCCGCGGGAGCTGTGCCGCAAGATCGTCATCGAGCTGCTGGCCTGGCAGTTCGCCAGCCCGGTGCGCTGGATCGAAACCCAGGACCTGCTCTTCATCGAGGAGGCTGCCGGCGGTCTCGGCGTCGAGCGGTTCGTCGAGATCGGCGTCAAGTCGGCGCCCACTGTCGCGGGCCTGGCCAGCAACACGCTCAAGCTGCCGGAGTACTCGCACAACACCACCGAAGTCCTCAACGCGGAGCGCGACGCCGCGGTGCTGTTCG
>JAGQTR010000367.1 GCA_020438915.1 Mycobacterium sp. | reverse complement strand
CCCCGGCCGACCCCAACGCGCCACCGGGACCCGAGCCCGGCCGCGTCGACAATGCCGCGGGCGGCTTCAGCTATGTCGTACCCGCGGGCTGGAAGGTGGCCGACGCAACTCAGCTGTCCTACGGACAGGCGCTGCTCACCAAGCTGCCGCCAGAGGGCTCGCCGCCGGATGCACAGCCGCCCAATGACACCAGCGTGCTGCTTGGCAGGCTCGACCTGAAACTGTTCGCGGGCGCCGAGACCGACAACACCAAAGCCGCCCAGCGGCTGGCCTCGGACATGGGCGAGTTCTTCATGCCCTTCCCCGGGACACGGGTCAATCAGCAGACGGTGGACTTGGACGCCGCGGGCATGCCCGGCGTGGCCTCCTACTACGAGGTGGAGTTCACCGACACCGCCAAGCCCAACGGCCAGATCTGGGCCGGCGTCGTCGGCGAACCCACCCCGTCGGGCACACCCCGCGGTCAACGGTCGCCCGAACGGTGGTTCGTCGTGTGGCTCGGCACCGCCGCGAGCCCGATTCCGCAGGGTGAAGCGGTGACCCTGGCGAACTCGATTCGGCCATGGACACCGCCGGCGGCACCACCCCCGGCCGATCCGAACGCGCCACCACCACCGCCGGATCCGAATGCACCGCCGCCGGATCCGAACGCACCGCCACCGCCGCCAGCCGTCGGTGTGCCGGTCCCGGTCGACCCGAACACGGCACCGGAGATGCTGCCACCCGCGTAACGCATCAAGTCCGTTGCCAGGGGCGAACAGTCATCTCATCGGACATGGCATCGTGAGGTCATGACTGGGCCGACGATGCGCGCTTGGCAGGTACACCGGCCCGGCCCCATGTCGACCCGGCCGCTGGTGTACGCCACCGTGCCGGTTCCGCAACCCGGCAATGACGAGCTGCTCGTTGCCGTACGCGCCTGTGGAGTCTGCCGTACCGATCTGCATGTCACCGAAGGGGATCTCCCGGTGCACCGGCCCCGGGTGATCCCCGGGCACGAGGTGGTCGGGGAAGTTGTCGGGATCGGTGCCGATGTCCAGACGCAATTCGCCGTGGGCGATCGAATCGGCATTGCGTGGCTGCGCCACACCTGCGGAGTCTGCGAGCACTGTCGTCGCGGTCAGGAAAACCTCTGTCGGGAATCTCGCTACACCGGATGGGACGCTGACGGCGGCTATGCCGAGTTCGCAACGGTACCTGCCGCTTTCGCCCTTGCGCTACCCGCAGGCTATTCCGATTCCGAACTCGCGCCGCTGTTGTGCGCGGGGATCATCGGATACCGCGCTCTGCTGCGCGCCCAGCTGCCCGCCGGCGGTCGACTCGGCATCTACGGATTCGGCGGCAGCGCGCACCTCACCGCCCAAGTAGCCGTGGCCAAGGGCGCCGAGGTTCACGTCATGACGCGAGGTGCGCGCGCACGCGAGCTCGCATTGGCGCTGGGAGCGTCCTCTGTTCAGGGTGTCCGCGACGCGCCCCCGGTACCTCTGGACGCCGCAATTCTCTTCGCGCCCATAGGCGATCTGGTGTTGCCCGCCCTGGAGGCGCTGGACCGAGGCGGCAC
>JAGQTR010000366.1 GCA_020438915.1 Mycobacterium sp. | reverse complement strand
CGGAAATAACGCTCGACATCGTATTCCGTCGAATATCCGTACCCACCGTGGATGCGCACCGCGTTGAGCGCGATCTCCATTGCCACCTCGGAGGCGAAGAGCTTGGCCATGCCCGCCTCCATATCGGCGCGTTCTCCACTGTCGTAGCGGTCGGCTGCATACAGGGTGAGCTGTCGTGCGGCGGTCAGCTTGGTTGCCATGTCGGCCAGGTAGTGGCCGACGGCCTGGTGCTTCCAGATCGGCTGGCCGAAGCTCTCACGGTCCTGTGCGTAGGCCAGCGCGTCCTCGAGTGCGGCCGTGGCCACCCCCAGGGCACGTGATGCCACCTGGATACGGCCGGTTTCAAGGCCTTTCATCATCTGCGCAAATCCCTTGCCGGGCTCTCCGCCGAGTATCGCCGAGGCAGGAACCCGGTAGTCGTCGAACGCCAACTCGCACGATTCGACGCCTTTGTAGCCCAGCTTGGGCAGGTCGCGGGAAACGGTGAGGCCGGGTCCGTGTTCGACGAGTAGCACCGAGATACCCCGGTGAACCGGACGCGCCGCCGGATCGGTCTGGCACAGCAGCGCGATCAGGTCCGATCGCCGCGCATTGGAGATCCAGGTCTTGGCGCCGTTGACGACGAGGTCGTCACCGTCGCGACGCGCGGTGGTCTTCATCGCCTGAAGGTCGGATCCGCCACCCGGCTCCGTCAGCGCCATCGTGGCGCGGGTGGCGCCGGTCGCCAGCGCCGGCAGGTGGCGCTGGCGTTGCTCCTCGGTGCCGAACAGGGCCAGCAACTTGGCCACCACGGTGTGTCCGCCCATCGCTCCGGCCAGGCTCATCCAGCCCCGGGACAGCTCTTGGGTGACACCGACGTAGCACCGCGTCGACACCGGGGTACCGCCGTAGGCTTCGGGGACGGCAAGTCCGTAGATGCCGATGCGCTTCATCTGGTCGATCCACGCCTCGGGGTATTCGTCGGCATGTTCGACATCGCGCACCGTGGGCTTGACCTCGCGGTCGACGAACTCCCGCACGGTCTCGACCAGTATGGCTTCTTCGGCGCTCAATCCCTCGACCACGGCTCTCCCAGCGTCAACAAATGTACGGCCATATTAGCCAGTATTGACACAGGACCTGGGCTAATGCCAGCATAAGCAGCTGTGACTTTGTCCGGCCAAATTTCGGGTGGCCCCTATTTCGACGACCTGCGGGTGGGCCAGGTCTTCGACAGCGCGCCCTCGATGACCCTGACCGCGGGACTGGCCGCAGTCCACCAGTCCATCATCGGGGACCGGCTGCGGCTGCCCCTGGACGCCGAACTGACTGCCGCCGTGACGGGGGCGCCGGCAGCTCTGGCGCACCCGGCCCTGGTATGCGACGTGGCGATCGGCCAGTCCACTCTGGTGACGCAGCGGGTCAAGGCCAACCTGTTCTACCGGGGGCTGACGTTTCACCGGTTCCCGGTGCTGGGCGATAGCCTGTTCACCCGCACCGAGGTGGTGGGGCTCAAGCAGAACGCCGCCAAACCCGGCCGCGCTCCGACCGGCCTCGCGGCGCTGCGGATGACCACCATCGACGGGCTGGGCCAGCTGGTGCTGGACTTCTATCGGTGCGCGATGCTGCCGGTGAGTTCTGCCACGGTACAGACCGGCCACGACGACGACCTGTCGAAGCTCGATGCTGCGGCTACCGCGTCAGCAGATCCCACCGGCGACTGGAACGCCGAGGCGTTCCGGTCCCGGGTGCCCGGACCGCACTTCGACCCGGCACTGGCGGGCAATGTGCTGTCGAGCACCGCCGACGTGGTGAGCGGCGCCGCGGAACTTGCTCGTCTCTCATTGAATATCGCTGCCACCCATCATGATTCGCGTGTCTCCGGGCAGCGGCTCGTCTATGGAGGTCACACCATTGGGCTGGCGCTGGCGCAGGCGACGCGGTTGTTGCCCAATCTCGTCGCTGTCCTGGCGTGGGAGTCCTGCGACCACACCGCCCCGGTGTACGAGGGCGACACTTTGTACAGCGAACTCACCATCGAGGGTGCCGACCCCATTCCCGACGGACGTGGCGGTGCACTGCGGTTGCGCTCACGGGTCTATGCCGCGGGCGGGGCGGCGTCAACCGACGATCGTCAGGTTTTGGACTGGCGGTTCACCGGCCTGATGTTCTGAACCGCCCTCGCGCGACACTGCTCGACCGTGAACGTGCCTGATCAGAGGGTGGATTGTGCGAACGCCTCGTGTAGCAGCGCGCACTGACTGGCGAAGAACGACTGGGATACATCGGCCTTTGGGGCGATCCCGTCGAAACCGTGGAATGCGCCCTTGACCACCATGACCTCACACGGCACCCCGGCGGCCCGCAGCCGCTGGGCGTAGGCGAGGTCCTCGTCGTGGAAGAGGTCCAGGGTCCCGACACCGATCCACGCCGGCGGCAACCCGGCGAGATCGTCGCGTCGGGCAGGGACGGCCACCTCCGGATCGGCGTCACCGAGATAGGCACGCCAGCCGAATTTGTTGCTCGACTGGTTCCACAGCCGGTGCCCGGGATTGTCGAGATCGGTGCGCTCCACGGTGCGGTCGTCGATCATCGGATAGACGAGAAGCTGTGCAGCAACGTCGATCTCGCCACGGTCCCGGGCCAGCAGCGCCAATGCCGCGGCCAGCCCGCCGCCGGCACTGGCTCCGCCGATCGCCACCCGGGCGGGATCAACCGACGGCAGCCTGGTCAACCAGCTGAGCGCTGAATAGCAGTCCTCGACCGGTGCCGGGTAGGGGTGCTCGGGGGCCAGTCGATAGTTCACCGACGCGACGGTCGCGCCCAGTTCGCGGACGAATCGGCGGCACAGGACGTCGTCCTGGGCGGCGTCGCCGATGACGTAACCGCCGCCGTGGATCCACAGCAGCGCGGGACCGCGGCCGGTTGTGCCGGCTGGCCGATACAGCCGAACACCCACCTCCGATGCGAGCGTGAGCACCTCCGGGGCGTCGGGGCCCTCGGGGGTCCGCCGCCACATCAGCCGGCTGGCCGCCCGAACAAACGGCAACGTCAGCGGCGTGATCATCTGTTTTGGCAGCAGCCGCGCGCTGCGCCGCAATTCGGGATGGAACTCGGTGCGGGACACCTGGCCAGTATGCGCATCGCCGAAGACGCCTCGTGCCAGCAGCTGGAATTCGGCGCCCGCAGCCAAAGCACCGAGACCTCGACGTCGGTAGTTGTGATCCACATCACAGGTTGGCTACGACTTCGACGTGAGTAGACAACTTCGTCCGGATTGTCGTCTGGATCCGCAGACGCGGGGTACGCTCGCGCAATGACGGAACGGCCGGCTGAGTACCCCGGACCTACCCTGAACGCCCGCCTGCAATGGTTGCTGAGGGCCAGCCCTGCCGATCACATGCTGGCATTAAGCGTAGCTTCGGCTTCGCTACCGGTGATCGGGAAGACCCTGAAGCCGCTGGGCGCGTTGACCGCCGCGGCAATCTGGGGGTCGCGCCTTGCCCCGGAAATGCTCGGTGCGGTGGCTCGATCGTTGCTCACGCCCACCGACGGCGAGCTCAAGAGACAGGAACGCGAGAGCACCAACACCGTCACCGAAGCCGCACTCCGCGGGGTCATCTCGGCAAAGGATCTGGAGATCGACTGGCCGCAACCCGAGCGCACGCCGCCGTGGTGGAAGATGCGTGAGCACCGCCGCCACGTGCACCGGACCTCGGTACGGTACGGGCCCCGGCCGACTCAACTGCTCGACGTGTGGCGCCGGGACGATCTGCCTGCCGAACCCGCGCCGGTGCTGCTCTTCGTTCCGGGGGGCGCGTGGTTGCACGGCAGCCGGTTCCTGCAGGGCTACGCACTGATGTCGCATCTGGCCCAGATGGGCTGGGTGTGTCTGTCCATTGACTACCGGGTATCGCCGCACCACCGCTGGCCTGCGCATATCACCGATGTCAAGTCGGCTATCGCATGGGCTCGGGCCAACGTCGACAAGTTCGGCGGCGACCGCAACTTCGTGACGATCGCTGGTGCGTCGGCCGGCGGCCATCTCGCTGCACTGGCAGGTCTGACGGCCAACGATCCCGAACTGCAGGGTGAGCTCCCCGAGGGCTCGGACACCTCGGTGGACGCGGTCGTCGGTATCTATGGGCGCTATGACTGGGAGGACCGCTCGACCCCCGAGCGGGAGAGGTTCGTCGACTTCCTCGAGCGCATCGTTGTCCGGCGCAAGATCACCACCCATCCCGAGGTGTTCCGCCGGGCATCGCCGATCGCAAGGGTGCACTCTGAAGCGCCGCCGTTCCTGGTGATGCACGGCACTGGCGACAGCGTCATCCCGGTCGCTCAGGCGCAAGGCTTCGTCGAACGGCTCAAGGCAGTGTCAAGGTCGGTGGTGAGCTACGTCGAACTGCCAGGTGCCGGTCATGGATTCGATCTGATGGACGGGGCCCGAACAGGTTCGGCCGCGACGGCAATCGGGTTGTTCCTCAACCACATTCATCGAAACAGCAGCCTAATCGGGGCCAAAGAGGTTATATAGGACGCCTCCGGGTAGGCGGTGTTTGGTGTTTGGTGTGAAAAGGCCGTGAAGAGGCTCAGTGGGTGGGACGCGGTACTGCTGTACAGCGAGACTCCCACCGTGCACATGCACACGCTGAAGCTGGCGGTGATCCAGCTAGACGACCACTTCGGGCAGCCCGGCGGCGCGACCTTCGGGGTTGAGCAACTGCGCAAGGTCATCCAGAGTCGTCTCTACAGACTCGATCCCTTCCGATACGAGTTGATCGACATCCCATTCAAGTTCCACCATCCGATGTGGCGGGAGAACGCGGAGGTCGATCTCGAGTACCACGTTCGGCCCTACCGGGTCGAGTCTCCCGGGGGCCGCCGCCAACTGGACGAAGCCGTGGGCCGGATCGCCAGCACGCCGCTGGACCGCGGTCGCCCGCTGTGGGAGATGTATCTCATCGAAGGTCTGGCAGGTGGTCGGATCGCCGTGCTCGGAAAGATCCATCACGCCCTCGCCGACGGCGTCGCCTCGGCGAACCTGCTGGCCCGCGGCATGGACCCGCACGATGGAACCCAGGCGGAACGGGATTCCTACGCCACCGACCCCGCGCCGTCCAAGGGTGAACTGGTGCGCACTGCGTTCGGCGATCACCTGCGTCAGATCGCCAGGCTGCCGTCGGTCGTGCGGTACACGGCGCAGGGTGTCCGCCGGGTGCGCCAGAGTTCGCGCAAGCTGTCTGGCGAACTGACCCGACCGTTCACACCGCCGCCGTCTTTCATGAACCACATGGTCGATGCGACGCGTCGGTTCGCCACCGCCACCCTGGCGCTGGACGACGTCAAGCAGACCGGCAAGCATCTCGGTGTCACGATCAACGACATGGTCTTGTCCATGTCGGCCGGGGCGCTGCGCAAGCTGCTGCTGCGCTATGACGGCACCGCGGACCATCCGTTGCTGGCCTCGGTTCCGATCAGCTTCGATTTCTCGGCGGACCGCATTTCCGGTAACTACTTCACCGGTGTGTTGGTCAGCCTGCCGGTGGACATTGAGTCTCCCCTCGATCGCGTACGTGCCGCCCACGACGCCGCTGCCGCCGGCAAGGAGAGCAACAATCTCATCGGACCGGAACTGGTGAGTCGGTGGTCGGCGTATTTTCCGCCGGCGCCTGCTGAGGCGATGTTCCGCTGGTTGGCCAACAAGGACGGCCAGAACAAGGTGATGAACATTCCGATCTCCAATGTGCCGGGGCCGCGGGAACGCGCCCGGGTGGGCGGCGCACTGGTGACCGAGATCTACTCGGTTGGCCCGCTGACCACCGGCAGCGGGCTCAACATCACCGTCTGGAGCTACGTCGACCAGATCAACATCTCGGTACTGGCGGACGGCAAGACCCTCGAGGACCCGCACGAACTGACCGACGCGATGGTTGAGGCGTTCGTCGAGATTCGGGTCGCGGCGGGGCTTTCCAAGGATCTGACAGTGGTCGAGACCGCTATGGCGCCCTAGGTCAGGCCCGATAGCTCAGGATGTAGCGTTGCTCAGCCGACCGCTCGGTGTTTCCGCGGATCGGGTCGAGGCCGAGTATCACCTCATCCTCGGGGTCCTCGGCGGCGATCTGGCGACGGCGAATGGCAAAGCACAACACGGCAGCGACGTAACTCGAGATCATCGCGATGCCGAAGACCGGGGCATGGCCGCCGCCGAAGCCGAGTGCAGCGATGAAGAGGCCCAAGAATACGAAACCGATCAGGGTCAAGACGTAGCCGAGGGCAGGTAATGGGACGCTGGAAAGAACCCTGCGCATGACAACCTCCTATGTATACGCTACGTGTAGCGTAGCGCTACGTTCAGTGTAGCGTATATAACGCAGCAACGGCTGTGACGTCCAACACCCAACGCAGGAGAGCCGATGGCAGCCAGTGATAGCGAGGACCGCGTCGACGAGGTCGGCGCGCGTATCCTCGAGGCGGCACTGGATCTCCTTCGGGCGGGCGGCCCGCGCGCGGTGACGATGCAGGCGATTGCAGAGACGACCGGCATTGCGAAGACGACCATCTACCGGCGGCATCCGAATCGCCGCGCCCTGCTCAAAGCGGCGTTGGAGAGCCTGGCGATACGGCCGTCGATCCAACCCGACTCGAGTCGCGACCAGCGACTGAAATGGGTGATATCACAGTCGGTCGAGGTAATCGCTGACGGGATCGGCGTCGGCGGGTTCGCCGCCCTGCTGACCAATGAAGACCCCGAATTCAGCGGAGCATTCCGCGCGATCCTGGGAGCTCACCGCGCCAAGGCCATCGAAGCGCACGGCAGTGAAAGCGGCGACGGTGACACGCTGATCGACATGATCGTCGGTGGTTACGTCGCCGAGATCGCTCGTACGGGCGCCATCGCCCCTGGCTGGTGCGAGCGGATTGCCGCAGTGCTGGACCGGCGGTCCTAGCCGCCGCCCCTGCGCGTGGCCTGCACCCAGTAGAGAAACTCCTCAGCGGCCTGAGCGGTGTAATGGGCGCGCGGTGAGCCGTAGTAGAAGTCGAACGCGTGCTGAGCGTGCGGGATCTCGGCGTACACCACCGGCGACGTCGAAACCTCGCGCAGCGCTTCGGCGAAGCGCCTGCCCTCGCGGACCGGGATCAACGAATCGTCCTGTCCGTGCAGGATGAAAAACGGCGGTGCATCGGCACGCACCCGACAGATCGGCGACGCGTCGACATACAACTGCCGGTCCGTCGCGAATGGCCTTTTGACGACGAACTTCTGCAACAAGGCCAGGAATTCCTCGCGGCCGCTGCCCTCTGTGGAGACCCAGTCGTACCGCCCGTAGATCGGAACGGCGGCCACTACCGAGGTGTCGGCATCCTCGAAGCCGGGCTGAAACCGCGGGTCGTCGGCGGTCAGCGCCGCCAGTGCCGACAGATGGCCGCCCGCCGAACCCCCGGTGACCGCCACGAAGTCCGGGTCACCGCCGTACTCGGCGATGTGCTCCTTGATCCACGCCAGCGCGCGCTTGACGTCCACCATGTGATCGGGCCAGGTGTTGCGCGGGCTGACCCGATAATCGATCGACACGCACACCCATCCGTGATCGGCGAGATGGCTGAGCAGCGGGTAGGCCTGCGGCCGGCGCATCCCGAGCACCCACCCACCTCCTGGAACCTGGAGCAGGACAGGTGCTTTCCCATCTCTGGGCAGGTCTGCTCGGCGCCAGATGTCGGCCCGGTTGACCCCGGGATGCGGGCCATACTGAACGGTGTCCGCCTTCTCGACGTACCGACGGAGGACCAGCTTATTGGGGGGCATACCGATGACGCGGCGTCGGGCCGGCTTTGCCTTCTCGGCGATGGCCTGATAGTCGTCACCGAGCACCTCGCGCAGGGGTTCCTCGAAGTGCGGTTGCGACAACACGTTACGGCGGTGGATCAACCACAGCACAGCCCACGCCAGCATGGTGATCAGCATCGCGATCCGCCCGCGAGGTCCCCGGAAGTCTCCGCGGATACCGCGACGTACCGCGTCCAGCATGGAGCCCGCCATATAGAGCGCCGACATCTCCGAGGTCGGCCATCCGAACGCGAACACCAGGATCGTAGGGTAGCCATCGCGAGCGACGGGACGCGCGCCGTTGGCGGCGTTGGCCAACTCCGCGAGTGCGCGCAGCAACGGGCGGGGCTTACCCATTGCGGGGCTTAGCCCTACGCGATGAACGGGCCCTCTTGGTCAGTTCCTTGCGTGAGATCTTGCCGGTAATGCTACGGGGGAGTTCATCGAGGATCGTAATGGCGCGTGGCACTTTGTAATTCGCCAGGTTGTCGCGCACATGCTGCTTGAGTGCCTCCGGTGTGGCCGAACCGCCGGGTCCGAGCACGACGAACGCCTCAAGACGCTGGCCGAATTTCTTATCGTTCACCCCGAGAACGGTCGCCTCGGCTACGTCGGGATGGGCAGCCAGCGTCTTCTCCACCTCGATCGGATAGATGTTCTCTCCGCCGGAGACGATCATCTCGTCGTCGCGGCCGACGACGAACAGCCGCCCGGCGTCGTCGAGGTATCCGAGGTCGCCCGAGGACATGAAGCCCTCGTGGAAGTCCTTGCCTTTCCCGGAGGTATAGCCGTCGAACTGGGTGGAATTGTGAACGTAGATGCTGCCGACCTCGCCGGTGGGAACCTCATTGAATTCGGCGTCGAGGATCCGGAT
>JAGQTR010000365.1 GCA_020438915.1 Mycobacterium sp. | reverse complement strand
CATCGGCGGCGGCGTCATCGGGCTTTCGGTCGCACGCCGCGCCGCGCAGCATGGTTTTGCGGTCCGGGTGCACCGTCCCGGAGGGCAGGAGTCCGGAGCGTCCTGGGTCGCCGGCGGGATGCTGGCACCGCACAGCGAGGGCCGGCCCGGCGAAGAGCGTCTGCTCCGGCTCGGGCTGGCCTCGCTCGAACTGTGGAATCGGGGATTTCTGGAGGGGCTGCCGCCCCAGGTGGTGACCGCCCGCGGCTCGCTGGTCATCGCGGTCGACGCGGCCGACGTCGCGGATCTGCAGGCTGTCGCCGATTGGCTGTCCATTCAGGGACATCCGGTAACTCTGACGAACTCCGCTCGCGATAGGGAACCCCTTCTTGCCCAGGGTATTCGACATGGATTCTTCGCAGAGAGCGAACTGGCGGTCGATAACCGGGCCGTGGTGGCGGCGCTCGCCGTGCACTGCGAGCAGTTGGGCGTGCAATGGGCCTCTCCGGTGTCCGACCTGGCCGAGACCGATGCAGAGACCGTGGTGATCGCCAACGGCGTCGATGCGCCGTTGCTGTGGCCCGGGCTGCCTGTTCGCCCGGTGAAGGGCGAGGTGCTTCGGCTCAGATGGCGCCGAGGGTGCATGCCGGTTCCGCAGCACGTGATCCGCGCGCGGGTGCACGGACGCCAGGTGTATCTGGTCCCGAGAGCCGATGGTGTCGTCGTCGGTGCGACACAGTACGAACACGGTCGCGACACCGCCCCCGCGGTTTCGGGGGTGCGCGAACTGCTCGACGACGCCTGCGCGGTGCTGCCCGCGCTGGGGGAGTACGAATTCGCCGAGTGCGCTGCGGGCCTGCGGCCGGCAACCATCGACAACATTCCGCTCGTGGGCAGGCTCGATGACCGCACGCTGGTCGCTGCGGGCCACGGACGGTCGGGCTTTCTGCTGGCCCCGTGGACCGCCGAGGCCATCGTCGGCGAGCTGCGCGGTGAGCCGCTGCCCGGCATGGAGGATCTGACAGGGGTGATGGCGCGATGAGGGTAATCGTCAACGACGAAGCGGTGGAGGTCGACGAGCAGATGACTGTCGCGGGTCTGCTGGAGAAGCTCGGAATCCCGGAGAAGGGAATCGCCGTCGCAGTCGACTGGTCGGTGCTCCCGCGCTCGAGATGGCACACCGAGCTCAGTGACGGGGCGAAGGTCGAAGTGGTGACGGCGGTGCAGGGTGGCTGAGGTGACGTTGCAAACCGGCAAGCTGAGCATCGCGGGCCGGGAGTTCGGCTCGCGGCTGATCCTCGGCACCGGCGGAGCCGCCAACCTCGCGGTGCTGGAGGCGGCCCTGATCGCCGCGGAGACCGAGCTCACCACGGTTGCGATGCGCCGCGTCGATGCCGAGGGCGGCACCGGTGTGCTCGAGCTGCTGGCCCGGATCGGCATCACGCCGCTGCCGAACACCGCCGGCTGCCGCGGGGCGGCGGAAGCGGTGATGACCGCCCAGTTGGCCCGCGAAGCCCTGCAGACGGATTGGGTCAAGCTCGAGGTCATAGCCGATGAGCGGACGCTGCTGCCCGATGCCGTGGAATTGGTCAGGGCAGCCGAGCAACTGGTTGACGACGGATTCGTGGTGCTGCCGTACACCAACGACGATCCGGTTCTCGCCCGGCGACTGGAAGCCACCGGCTGCGCCGCGGTGATGCCGCTGGGGTCACCGATCGGCACCGGCCTGGGCATCGCCAACCCGCACAACATCGAGATGATCGTCGAACAATCGACGGTGCCGGTGATCCTCGACGCGGGTATCGGCACCGCCAGCGATGCCGCGCTGGCGATGGAGCTGGGCTGTGACGCCGTGCTGCTGGCCAGCGCGGTCACCCGGGCCGCCGATCCGGCGGTGATGGCCGCGGCGATGGCAGCAGCGGTCAAGGGCGGATACCTGGCGCGGCAGGCGGGTCGCATCCCGAAGCGGTTCTGGGCGCGCGCCTCCAGCCCCGCTCCATGAGCGCTCGCTATGTCGCGCTGGGAAGTTCGATGGCCGCGGGGCCCGGAATCCCGCCGCGCGCACCCGGATCGCCGTGGGCTGCAGCGCGGTCGGCCCGCAACTACCCGCACCTGGTCGCCGAATCACTCGGGCTCGATCTCTTCGACGTCACCTACTCGGGGGCGACCACCGCGAATGTCCTGTACGAATCCCAGTGGGGTGCACCGCCGCAGGTGGACGCGCTCGACGGAACCGAGACATTGGTCACGGTGACCATCGGCGGCAATGACGCCGGCTATGTGCCCATGCTGTTCGCGGCCGGCCTGCCCGGACTCACCCGGTCGATCCCTTTTCTCGGTGCGCGGTTACGCGACCTGCTGGACCCTGCGGCGCGCGAACGTGCGCTCGGCGAGGTCGGCGGCGCACTCCGAAAAGTCGGACAGCAGCTGCGGCGGCGGTCACCGCGGGCCAGGGTGCTCTTCGTCGACTACCTCACGCTGCTGCCGCCTGCCGGCACCCCGGCGCCGCCGCTGCGCGAAGCCGATGTCGCACTTGGCCGGCGGATCGCGACCACCCTGGAGGAATTGACGGCAGAGGCCGCAGCGGCAACCGGATGTGCACTGGTGCCCGCGGCCGAGGCCAGCCGCGACCACCATGCCTGGTCGGCCGTCCCGTGGACGACCCGGTTGGGCTTACCGGTGCCTGGCCGTCCCGCGCCGTTGCACCCGAACGGGAAGGGTATGCGCGCGGTTGCCGACATGGTGGTAGCGACGGTCGCGGGGTCGATCAACTGATGATCGAATTGATCTCTCTGACAAAGAATTTCGGGCCGAACCGGGCTGTCGACGGCCTGACGTGCACGATCGAGCCGGGTGCGGTGACCGGGTTCCTCGGCCCCAATGGCGCCGGCAAGACCACCACGATGCGGATGATCCTCGGCCTGGATCGGCCGACGTCGGGCGTTGCCACCATCGGCGGCAAGTCCTACCACCAACTCAGTGATCCGTTGCGCACGGTGGGTGCGCTGCTGGACGCCCGGCAGGTGCACCCGAGCCGGTCGGTTCGCGGTCACCTGCGCTGGATCGCCGCGTCCAACCGGATCCCGCC
The DNA here is from genome assembly GCA_020438915.1 of Mycobacterium sp. GTDB lineage: Bacteria > Actinomycetota > Actinomycetes > Mycobacteriales > Mycobacteriaceae > Mycobacterium. The sequence continues at coordinate 149 of JAGQTR010000365.1, read as the reverse complement.
GGGACGCGTGGACGAGGTTCTGCAGATGGTCGGTCTGGCCACCGTCGCCGACTCGCGGGCAGGCACGCTGTCGCTGGGTATGAGCCAGCGCCTCGGTATCGCGGCCGCGCTGATCGGCGATCCACCGGTGCTGCTGTTCGACGAACCGG
>JAGQTR010000364.1 GCA_020438915.1 Mycobacterium sp. | reverse complement strand
ACCTCGTGTTCATGCAGAACGAGCGTGGCGAGGGCACCTCAAAAGAGAATTTCGAGATCCTCGGCCCACTGCCACGCAAGAACATCGACACCGGCATGGGTATTGAGCGGGTGGCTTGCCTGCTGCAGGGAGTCGACAACGTCTACGAGACCGACCTGCTGCGCCCGGCCATCGAATTGATCGCCGAGCGCGCGCCCCGGGGGTATGGCCGCGGCGTTCACGACGACGACGTGCGCTACCGGATCATCGCCGACCACAGCCGCACCGCTGCGATCATCATCGCCGACGGAGTCAGCCCCGGCAACGAGGGCCGCGGCTATGTGCTGCGCCGATTGTTGCGCCGTATCATTCGCGCGGCGAAGTTGCTGGGTGTCGAGCAGCCCGTCATGGCCGATCTGATGACCACGGTGCGAGACGCTGTGGGCCCGTCGTATCCAGAGCTGGTCAGTGATTTCGACCGGATTGCGCGCATCGCGGTGGCCGAGGAGACCGCTTTCGACCGTACGCTGGCGTCGGGGTCCAGGTTGTTCGATGACGCCGCGCGTGCGACGAAGGCCTCCGGCACCGACGTGTTGTCCGGTGCTGACGCCTTCACCCTGCACGACACCTACGGTTTTCCGATCGAATTGACCCTCGAGATGGCCGCCGAAGCGGATCTGCAGGTCGATGAAGAAGGATTCCGCGGCTTGATGGCCGAGCAGCGCAGCCGAGCCAAGGCCGACGCAGCCGCTCGCAAACAGGCACATGCCGATTTGTCGGCCTATCGCGACCTCGTCGACTCCGGGCCGACCGAATTCACCGGTTTCGATGAACTATCCACCGAGGCAAAGATTCTCGGTATCTTTGTCGACGGTAAGCGCGTCCCCGTGGTCGCTCATGATCCGGCGGCCTCGGAGTCGCGGGTCGAGCTGATCCTCGATCGGACCCCGTTCTACGCTGAATCGGGCGGCCAGATCGCCGACGAGGGCAGCGTGAGTGGGACCGGGTCCTCGGAGACGGCCCGTGCGGCCGTGACCGACGTGCAGAAGATCGCGAAAACCCTGTGGGCGCATCACGTCACCGTGGAATCGGGGGAGTTCGTCGAAGGTGACACCGTGGTGGCCGCCGTCGACCCCCGCTGGCGGCACGGCGCCACGCAGGGTCATTCGGGAACGCACATGGTGCACGCGGCGTTGCGACAGGTGTTGGGCCCCAATGCTGTTCAGGCAGGTTCGCTGAATCGTCCCGGCTACTTGCGATTCGACTTCAACTGGCAGGGTGCGCTCAGCGAAGACCAGCGAACCCAGATTGAAGAAGTCACAAACGAAGCGGTCGAGGCTGACTTCGAGGTACACAGCTTCACCACAGATCTGGACCGGGCAAAGGCAATGGGCGCGATGGCCTTGTTCGGGGAGGCCTATCCCGACGAGGTTCGGGTCGTGGAGATCGGCGGACCCTTCTCGTTGGAGCTGTGCGGCGGCACCCATGTCCGTAACTCCGCGCAGATCGGTCCGGTCACCATCCTCGGCGAGTCGTCGGTCGGGTCGGGCATTCGGCGTGTCGAGGCCTATGTCGGGCTTGATTCGTTCCGGCATCTGGCCAAGGAGCGTGCGCTGATGGCGGGCCTGGCGTCGACGCTGAAGGTGCCGTCCCACGAAGTTCCCGGGCGGGTCGCCAACCTCGTGGAGCGGTTGCGTGCGGCTGAGAAGGAACTCGACCGGTTGCGGATGGGCAATGCGCGAGCCGCGGCGGCGAATGCCGCCGCCGGCGCCGAGGAGGTCGGTAAGGTCCGGGTCGTGGCGCAGCGGATGGCCGGCGGGATGTCGGCGGGCGACCTGCGCTCGCTCGTCGGTGATATCCGCGGCAAGCTGGGAAGCGGCCCGGCCGTCGTGGCTCTGCTCGCAGAGGGCGACGACGAATCCGTCCCGTACGTGGTGGCTGTCAACGAGTCGGCGCAGCAACTCGGCCTGCGCGCCGACGACCTGATCAAGCAGGTGGGTGCCGCTGTCAACGGTCGCGGCGGGGGCAAGGCAGATCTGGCGCAGGGATCCGGTAAAGGGGCGGCGGGAATCGATGCGGCGTTGGCGGCGATACGTGCCGAGATAGGTCGGAGATAGCCGGGTGGCTCACACCGACGAATCCGCGTGGCAAAACCGGCTACCGGACCAGCCCGGGGATCCGGACTCGGCCCCCGACCCAGGCCGCGGCCGGCGTCTGGGCATCGACGTCGGCAGTGTCCGGATCGGTGTCGCTGTTAGCGACCCCGACGCCATACTCGCGACGCCGGTGGAGACCGTCGCCAGAGATCGGCACTCAGGCAAGCATCTGCGCCGGCTCGCCCGGCTGATAGAGGAACACCAGGCCGTGGAGGTGGTGGTGGGATTGCCGCGGACGCTGGCCGACCGCGCGGCGTCCTCGGCCCAGGATGCCATCGAGCTCGCCGACCGGCTGGCCGGACGGATCGAACCGGTGCCAGTACGGCTGGTCGACGAACGGTTCACCACCGTGACCGCGCAGCGCTCGTTACGCGAGGCCGGGGTGCGCGCCAAGGGACAACGCTCGATGATCGACCAGGTTGCGGCGGTAGGGATTCTGCAGAACTGGCTGGACCAGCGGCGTGCGACGCTCAGCGTGCACGGAGAGGTCGGGGATGGCTGACGACTGGCGGAGTAGAAGAGCCGAACCCCTGGCGGTGGGACCTCCCCGGCATCGGATGGCGCGGCGTGACCGCGCCAGGGAGGCCCGTCTCAAACGAAAGCGGCGATTCGCGGCGGTGGTGGCGCTGACCCTGCTGGTGATAGTGGTCGTCGGTGCGGTGTTTCTCGGCACCACAATGTGGAACTCGCTGTTCGGCGGCTCTGGCGGCGATTACGCCGGCGACGGCGTCAACGACGTCGTGATCCAGGTTCATGAGGGTGACTCCACTACAGCGATCGGCAGGACGCTTCAGGATCGCAACGTCGTGGCGACATCGAAGGCTTTCATCGACGCTGCATCAGGCAACCCGGCCATCTCGGCGATTCAGCCCGGGTTCTACAAGGTGCGTACCGAGATCCCCGCGGCCAGCGCGGTCACTCGTCTGGCCGATCCGGCCAACCGGGTCGGCAGGCTGGTGATCCCCGAAGGTCGGCAGCTCGACGACGTCGAGGACGTGAAGACCAACGCGGTCACCGACGGTATCTTCACCTTGATCTCCGATGCGTCGTGTGTGGATCTCGACGGCGAACGGCAATGCGTGTCGGTGGCAGACCTACGCAACATTGCCGCTGCCGCAACCCCGGAGATGCTGTCGGTTCCGCAATGGGCCATCAGGCCGGTCTCGGCGCTGGGGGCAGACCACCGTCGGTTGGAGGGGCTGATCGCGCCGGGCACCTGGAACGTCGACCCATCGGCTGAGCCGCAGGACATCCTGGCCACACTGATCGCGGCCAGCGCTGCGCAATACGAAGGGGGCGGGCTGCTCGACACGGCCACGGCACTGAACATGTCGCCGTACGAGATCCTTATCGTGGCGTCGCTGGTGCAGCGGGAAGCCAAGCCACAGGACTTCTCGAAGGTGGCCCGGGTGATCTACAACCGGCTGGACGAGGGCCGGACGCTGGAGTTCGACTCGACGGTGAATTATCCGCTGGACCGCATCGAGGTGGCGACCACCGATAGCGATCGGGGACAGGCGACGGCGTGGAACACCTATGTACGGCCTGGACTTCCGGCGACACCGATCTGTTCACCGGGCCAGCCCGCACTTGCTGCGGCCGAGCAGCCTGAGCCGGGGGACTGGTTGTATTTCGTGACCGTCGACATGCAGGGGACGACGCTGTTCACCCGCGAGTACGAGCAGCATCTGGCCAACATCGAGGTGGCGAAACGCAACGGCGTCCTCGATTCCGCGCGATGAGCGCTTGCGCGAAGAGCGGATCGCAGCGGTGAACCCCGGGTGAGGCCTCGCCGCGCCGCCGTGCTCGGCTCTCCGATCGCGCATTCGCGTTCCCCGCAACTGCACCTGGCGGCATATCGCGCTCTTGGACTGCACGGCTGGACCTACGACCGCATCGAGTGCACCGGTGAGCAATTACCCGGTCTACTCGCCGGATTCGGGCCGGAATGGGTAGGGGTGTCGGTGACGATGCCGGGTAAGTTCGCCGCACTGCGATTCGCCGACGAGGCCACCGACCGGGCGAGGGATGTTGGATCGGCCAACACGCTGGTTCGTTCGCCGGCAGGCTGGCATGCCGACAACACCGACATCGACGGCGTGGTGGGTGCGCTGGCCGGCGTCGGGGTGCCCGGCCGGGCGATGGTTGTGGGTTCGGGCGGCACCGCACCCGCGGTGGTCGTCGGCCTGGTGGAGCTTGGCGCGAAGTACGTCGCGGTGGCAGCGCGGAACCCCGAGAAGGCGGCGCCTCTGGTCGAGCTAGCGGTCCGCTGTGGTGTCCAATCGCGCTGGTGCGATGTGACCGAGCCGCAACTGGCCGACGAGGTCGCGGGTGTGGACGTGGTGGTGAACACGGTTCCGGCCGAAGCGGTGTCGCAGTACGCCCCCAAGCTGGCATCGACGCCGGTGTTGCTCGACGCGATCTACGATCCGTG
>JAGQTR010000363.1:845-3424 GCA_020438915.1 Mycobacterium sp. | reverse complement strand
AGGTGATCTTGCCGGCCTCGATGGTCACCAATGTCGCCAGCGACGCCTTGTGTTCGACGAGCAGTTCCCCAAGCCGGGCCACCAGGGCGCCCCGCACCGGCGCCGGAGTCACCCGCCACGTCGTGAACGCTGCGCAGCTTCGGCGATCGCGGTGTCGGTCTGCTCGACCGTGGACTCGGCGACAGTGAACAGGACATCGCCGTTGATCGGTGTACTGGCGGCCAACCCGCCGGAGCCAGGCGCACCGAGTGACACATCCGAGCCGACGGCGATCAGGGCATCGGCTGCCCGCGAGCGTAATTCGTCGGAGGTGGGCAGAGCGGGCTTTGCGGCGGGGGTCATGAGCAGGAGACTTTCTCGTAGAGGTCGTACGGGTCATGGATGTGGTGGCCGATCTGGCCGGCCATCCACTGCTGGCTGTAATCCGAATCGTCCGCGCCGTCGGCAGCCGGGGAGTCGGAATCAAGGTTGGAGCGGAAGATCCCGGCGGCCGATGCGGGTAAGAAGTCCTCGTAGACAACGGGTTGCGTCGGGTCGCCGCCGCGATAGTAGGCCAAACCGGCCGCGGATAACTGCGCGTCGGTGGTCGGGAAGTACTGGTCCCACACCGCGGCGGAGTCGGGTGCGGCCATCGCCGCGTCGAACCGCTGCCTGCCCGCCGGAGTCAACGCCACCCCGCGCTGCTCCACCTCGCCGAACCGCACCCGCAGCGTCCCATCGCTGACCGCTCCGGCTGCGTCGCGGAACCGCCGTGGCTCGGCAAGCGCTCGAAAAGAGGTCTGACGCAACAACACCTGGGGGCCTTCGGTGCGAGGTGGTCCCTGGATATCGTCGATCATCGCGACACCGCGCGCGGTCATCGCCCGGTGCAGTTCGTCGATGTCCAGGACCCGCGGTGTGAGGTGGTTGATGTGGGTGGTCGTCACACCGGCGATGTCGGCTGCGACGGCGGACACCGCCGAGAGTTCTTGATACCAGGGGAGATCGATCGGTTCGCGAGACAGCGCGAACGCCGCGACGGCGGCCGCAACGAACTCGTCGGCATCCTCGGCCGGACAGCCGCCGCGGCTGGCAATCTCTCGGGCCTTGCTGATAAGCACCGGATCGAACAGCCTGCGTTGGTCCAGGAATCGTCGCACCCGGTCGCCAAGATCGGCGCTGAAGAAGCGGCGATCCTCAGTGGCCAGCATCGAGGTGAACACCCGGAAAGGGTTGCGCGCCAGCTCGTCCGGATCGATGGGACGAAATGCGGTGGACACCACCGGTACCGGTGACGCGGCTTCGCGCAGGTCGTAATAGCCGACGGGGTACATGCCGAACGCCCAGAACAAGTCGGCCACCTGAGCCAGCTCTGATGCGTTTCCGACGCGGATCGCGCCGTGGCGTTCGGCGGTCACCCGTTCGATCGAGCCGAGCCGGTGCGCGTCCGGATGGGCACCGGCGAACGCACCGTTTACCTCCGCGCTGACCGCGACCAGGGTGTCGTATGCGGGGACCTCGGTGCCGTACATCTGGGAGAGCCCGGCGGCGAATTGCGCCCGCAATCGCCAGGTTTCAAGGCTTGTTTTCACGGGAGGTTCCCACCGCTCCGATACAGTGCGGCCATGACCGAGCCCGACGAAACCCGGCCGCAGGCGCCGCTCGACGAGGTTGACCGCGTGCTGGCCCGGGAGTTGGTCGCCGACGGCCGCGCGACGCTGGCCCACCTGGCGGCCAGTGCGGGTCTGTCGGTGTCGGCGGTGCAGTCCAGGGTGCGGCGGCTGGAGTCCCGCGGCGTCGTCGCCGGGTACACGGCCCGCATCGACCCGGAAGCCGTGGGCAGCATGCTGTCGGCGTTCGTGGCCATCACCCCTCTCGATCCCTCACAACCCGATGATGCACCCGCCCGGCTACAACACATCCCCGAAATCGAGGCGTGCTACTCGGTGGCCGGGGAGGAAAGCTACGTTCTGCTGGTGCACGTCGAGTCGGCGCGGGCACTGGAGGGCCTGCTCCAGCGGATCCGCACCGCGGCCGACGTGAAGACGCGCAGCACCGTCATATTACAGAAGTTTTACAGCGAACGACGCTATATACCGGAATAATATCGGTACTAGTCGTGGAGAGTGCCTATTTATCCGCTACGCTGGGTGGATGACCGATCTTCTTCCGGCCGTTTGCAGCCCCGCAGCCCGCGAGTTCACCCCGGCCGACGTCCACTCAGTGTTGGCCCGTAGCATCCTGGCCGACGGTCTGGACCTCGTCCTGGACATCGGCCGCTCGACGGGTTCCTACCTGGTCGACGCCCGGACCGGTCGTCGCTATCTGGACATGTTCACCTTCTTCGCGTCGTCGGCTCTGGGGATGAACCATCCCGGGCTGACTGACGACCACGAGTTCCGCGCCGAACTGGCCGCGGCCGCGCTGAACAAGCCGAGCAACTCCGACGTGTACAGCGTGCCGATGGCGCGGTTCGTCGACACTTTCGCCCGGGTGCTTGGCGACCCCGCGCTGCCGCACCTGTTCTTCGTCGACGGTGGCGCGCTGGCGGTGGAGAACGCGTTGAAGGTCGCATTCGACTGGAAGAGCCGCTTCAACGA
>JAGQTR010000363.1:0-733 GCA_020438915.1 Mycobacterium sp. | reverse complement strand
CAAGGTGGCGCGCTTCCCGAAGTTCGACTGGCCCCGCATCGACGCACCCTACGTGCGTTCCGGGACGGACATGGACGCCGTTGAAGCCGAAACGCTGCGCCAGGCGCGTGCGGCGTTCGTTGCCGCTCCGCACGACATCGCGTGCTTCATCGCCGAGCCGATTCAGGGCGAGGGCGGAGACCGGCACTTCCGTGCCGAGTTCTTCGCCGCCATGCGAGACCTGTGCGACGAGTTCGATGCGCTTCTGATCTTCGACGAGGTCCAGACCGGCTGCGGAATCACCGGAACCGCCTGGGCTTTCCAACAATTGGGGGTGTTGCCCGATGTGGTGGCATTCGGCAAGAAGACCCAGGTGTGCGGTGTCATGGCGGGCCGCAGGGTCGATGAGGTAGCCGACAACGTCTTCGCGGTCAGTTCCAGGATCAACTCGACGTGGGGTGGCAACCTCGCCGACATGGTGCGGTCCCGCCGGATTCTGGAGGTGATCGAGGCCGACGGGCTGTTCGCCCGCGCCGTCGCCAGCGGTAGCTATTTACGCGGGCGACTCCAGGAGCTGGCCGCGGACTTCCCGGGACTGGTGCGCGACGTGCGCGGCCGCGGCTTGATGTGCGCGTTCAGCATGCCCTCTGCGACGCAACGCGATGCGTTGCTGGCCGCCCTGTGGGATCGCGGTGTGATCATGTTGGGCTGCGGATCCGACAGCGTGCGCTTCCGGCCCGCGCTGACGGTTTCG
>JAGQTR010000020.1 GCA_020438915.1 Mycobacterium sp. | reverse complement strand
GGATCATGATGTAGACTTCGGGATGCCCGAAGAACCAGAAAAGGTGCTGCCAAAGCAACACACCGCCGTTGGCGGGGTCATAGACGTGCGCACCGAGGTGACGGTCGGCGGCCAAGGCTAACAGTGCAGCGGTCAAGATCGGGAAGGCGATCAGCACCAGGATCGAGGTCACCAGAATGTTCCAGGTGAAGATCGGCATCCGGAACATCGTCATCCCCGGTGCGCGCATGCACACCACCGTGGTGATCATGTTGACGCCGCCCAGGATGGTTCCCAGACCGCCGACGATCAACCCAAGGATCCACAGGTCAGCTCCCGCGCCCGGCGAGTTGATCGCGCTACTCAGCGGCGAGTAGGCCGTCCAGCCGAAGTCCGCGGCACCACCGGGGGTGATGAACCCCGCGGTCGCGATCAGCGCGCCGAACAGGAACAGCCAGAACGACAATGCATTCAACCGGGGGAATGCCACATCCGGAGCGCCAATCTGCAAAGGCAGGACCAGGTTGGCGAATCCGAACACGATCGGGGTCGCATAGAACAGCAGCATCACCGTGCCGTGCATGGTGAACAACTGGTTGTACTGCTCGTTGGACAGGAACTGCAGCCCGGGAACGGCCAACTCGGTGCGCATGAACAGCGCCATCAACCCACCGACGAAAAAGAACGCGAAGCACGTGACCACGTACATGATGCCGATCAACTTGTGATCGGTGGTGGTCACCATCTTGTAGATCAGGTTGCCCTTGGGGCCCAGCCGCGTAGGGAATGGGCGCGACACCTCCAGCTCACTCATTGAGGTCGCCTCGGCCACCATTGCCCAACCTCCTCTTACAACACTGAGCCGCACTGCTCAATCTACTGGATAGCTTAGTACTATGTTGTGTCGTATGACGACGGTGGGCATAACTCAATAGTGAGCCCATCTGAGGTCCAAGCCGGCCCGAAACTCGGTGCGGAAATCACGGCAGTAGTAGGCGATTCCGCGTCGGACGCGGCGGGAATGCAAATTGTCCGGCTGGTCAGCAGTTTCGACTCTGCGGTCCACAACGAAGAACTGGCCCGCGCGACGGCATTCGCCAATGAACGGGCCCAGCGGGAGGCGCGATTGCGGCGCCCGCAGTTCGCCTTTCCCGCCCAGGGCATGTTGACATCGGGGTTCGGTAAGCGCTGGGGGACCCTGCACGCCGGACTGGACATCGCGAACGCGATCGGTACCCCGATCGACGCCGCCTCCGATGGTCAAGTGATCGCCTCGGGACCGACACCGGGGTTTCGGCATGTGGGTCAAGATTCGCGCTGCAGACGGCACAACCACGCTTTATGGGCACATCGGCACCGCCACCGTGCGAGAAGGCGACCGGGTTATGGCCGGGGATCAGATGGCCACTATGGGCAATAGGGGCACCTCGACGGGTCCGCACTTGCATTTCGAGGTCCACCTCAACAGATCGGACAAGGCCGATCCGATGGCGTGGTTGCGGGCAGGTGGCGTATGGGGAATCTAGTCCGCAACCGTTTCGCGCGCTCGCGAAACCAGCCTGCCGAATCTGCCGTTGGCCGCAACCAGATTGCCCTGCAGGCTAATTCAAGCGTCAGTGCTGCGCCTGCTTTCATCGATGAAGAGCACGTCGCGCCAACAATGCCAGCAGCGGCGTGGACGAACGTTAGTCATTGGAGAAGCCCAACGCTCGCGCGCACGCGCAACCCCCAAGGCAATCGGGCGCCAGTAGTCAGAGTATGTCCGGGAATGTCCCGCCACGCCGAATGCCCTCCCCCGCGCCCGATGCCGCTCGACACCGTAGGCTAACTACGGACTAATTCAGGAGAAAGGTTCGATCATGGCGCGCGTGCGTGGCTTCGGAGAACTCGAGGCAGCGATCATGGATCGCCTCTGGAATCGCGACCCTGGCGCCGATACGACGGTTAGAGAGATCTTCGACGAGTTCTGCGCCGAACGCCGCATCGCATACACCACTGTCATGTCGACGATGGATAACCTGCACAGCAAGGGCTGGCTGTCGCGCGAACGTGATGGTAAAGCCTACCGCTACCGACCGACCCTGACTCGCGAGGAACACAGCGCCCGTCTAATGAGGGAAGCCCTCAGCGGCGGCGGTCGCTCAGAAGCCGTTCTCAGTCATTTCGTGGCGCAGATCGACGCAGCGGAATCGGCCGACTTGCGTGCCGCATTGCGACGCCTATCGCGCAAGCCGAGACGGCGATGACCGACGCAGTCGCGCTGCTGCTTTATGCGCTGTACGTCGTGCTGGTCTTGGTTGCGGGACCTGAAGTGCTGCTGCGAATCACCGCCGATGGCAGGGCTCCACGCATGGCAATCGCCGCCTGGCTGACGGCTATCGTGACGGTTCTGGGGTGCTCGGTTGCCGCGATCTCATTACTGTTGGTCGAAACCGCCGGGCATTGGGTAAGTCCCGACGCGCTTCTCGCATCGTGCCTCGAGCGCCTCCAGGCGATCCTCCTCGGCCAGGCGGGTTGGCAAGCGGGAGTCATCGCGGCGGGCGCGGTCACGATCTCTGTCGGGAGCCTGGTCGCCATCTCCTTCCGAATCGGTCGCGCCTTGAGTCGCATGCGCACTCACACTTTTGCTCATGCCGACGCCGTGCGTATGGTGGGCAAGCCGAAGGGCAGCAACGTCGTCGTCATCGAAGCGACTGAGCCCGCTGCTTACTGCGTGACGGGCCGCCCGCCAGCGATCGTCGTCACCACTGCGGCTCTCGCGATCCTCAGCAGAGCGCAACTCGCGGCGGTGATTGCCCACGAACGTGCTCACCTCCATGGCCGCCACGCGTACGTCATCGCCGCAGTACGTGGCCTAGCTGCTGCGCTGCCTAGGATTCGGCTGTTCGCAAGTGCCGCTGCGCAAATCTGTTCCCTGCTGGAAATGTGCGCCGATGACTCCGCCGCTCGTCGGCATGGACATCAACCTCTACTCGCAGGCCTTCTGACGTTATCGGGCGCGGTCACGGCGCCTCCCGGCCTGGCCGCGGCGAGTGTCGCCGTACTTGCCCGGGCCGAACGTCTCACCCACCCACATAGGGGACTCGCCCAAATCCAAAGCCGCGTGACACTCAGCGGAGCCGTGGCGGCGATGGCTGCACCACCGTTGACCATCATCACGCTATCGCTCTCGGGCGCTTTGATCTGCTTCGCGTAAGTACCGGCTATGCGCCTTTCGCTGCGCTAGCTGCCCGACACAATCCCACCACGTCGCCCCGATGTCCACCGGTATGGCATGGCAATTGCGCGCCCTCCACAGAACCCAACTACTGTTTCGCTCCGCATGCGGCCACAACGCCTGCCTAGCCGCCAAGTACGGGCGCCATTAGAGCGGGATCGAGGAGGCAGGCGCGCCCTACGTAGCAGTTGCACCGGGCGAGGTGCCGAGAACTGCGGTTCCTCAGCGGCGTTCCCGGCCTTCATGGCTCGCCTCCACCCACCGCGTCGCACCTCCTGTGCATAGACATATGCGCATATCACTATGTATTGTTGCCTCATGACGAAAGCAGCGACACAGACGACGGTCACTGCGCCGAAGCACACGCCCCGGCCCAGTACTCCAAACACGTTGTCACACCACGATTAGGAAAATGAAAGCGGGCTACGATGGCGATGGCGGCATTGGTGCTTTACGGAGTGTTCATTGTTTTAGGGTTCGGGTGGCGTAGCTATCGGCAGTGGCGCCGCACTGGGTCTACGGGTATGCGTGGGTTTCACGGACGGCCGGGGTCGTTAGAGTGGCTTGCCGGTGCCGGCTTCGTGGTGGCGATTGTGGCGGGCGCGCTCGCGCCAATCCTCCAGTTAGCCGGCCTGCTGTCGCCCGTCGCCCCGCTCAAGGGCCCCGTATTCGCGGTGCTCGGAACGGTGGCGGCCGGGGTGGGTATCGCTGCGACACTGTGGGCGCAAGAGTCGATGGGCGACTCGTGGCGTATCGGCGTCGACGCCGGCGAAACCACCCAACTCGTCGACCGTGGAATGTTTGGGTGGGTGCGCAACCCCATCTTCACCGGCATGCTGGTATTCGGCGCCGGCGTAGCGCTGATGGCACCAAATCCATTGGCACTCATTGGCTTCGTCCTGTTACTGACGTCGATCGAGCTGCAGGTCCGCTTCGTGGAGGAACCGTATCTGCAACGCACGCACAGCGAGCGATACCGCGACTACGCCAGCCGCGTCGGACGCTTCGTTCCGCGCATCGGATGATCACCGGCCGGGGGTCCGTCGGCCTGACGGCGCCTATGCCCGTCCAAGCCACATCGCTGCGCGGTTGTCGCCGTGAGCGACGGCACACATCGGTGACCCGTTCCATGTGGAGCGACACGCCCTCGGGGCCCGTTCGTCAGGACTCGCGTCCGGCAATCATGACGATACCGACGCAAGAAAACCCCGAACGATGAGTCACCCGCACCCGAGTAGGTCCGCAGACGCCGACGCCCAACCGCGATGGGGCGGTGCGACGCTCCTCCGGCCCGGAGTGCTGTCGTTCGCCGGATCCATCGGCGCCACTGATGCCCACGCTCACCACGCCGTGCAAGTCATCACGGCAGCAACGCCATTGACGGTCATCTATGAGCAAGGAGCGTCACACACGGGCACGAAAGGGGTAGTGCCTGCCGACGCGGCCCATCGAATCCGGGCCGGCGCCCAGGACGGCACAGTGGTGTTCCTGGCGCCCGAATACGCGCCGGGGCGAGCCGCGCACCTACGCTCGATCGACTCCGGATGGGCCATCAGCGCGGAGATCGCCTCTACTGCGCGCCGACCTCTTGCCACAGTGGTCGCCGAGCTGGTCGCACACCTATCACCCGCCACGTTCGAACACGATGTGCCGGCGCGACACTCATCGGTTGATCATGCATTGCAGTTGCTGCCAGCTGCTTGTAGCAGCCGGCCCCGTGAGGGGTACCGAACTCGCGGCACGGGTGGGCCTTTCGGCGAGCCGCTTCACTCACCTGTTCACCGCGCAGGTCGGAATCCCGCTGCGGCGCTACGTGTTGTGGTCACGGCTGAGGATTGCGATCACCCGGGTCCAAGACGGGGACGCCCTGACTGGCGCCGCGCACGGTGCAGGCTTCGTCGACAGTGCCCACCTCACTCGCACCACCCGCGAGATGTTTGGCCTGCCGCCCTCGGTGCTGAGTCGGCAGTCTTACAACCGCAATGAGCGCCGGCTGCTTGCCCTGGTCCAACGCCTTCCGTTCGTCTGCCCATAAGGCACTCAGCGAGGGGTACCGCGGAAGTAATCAGGATCGGACCTACTGCATCTGGCGTCGACCTCGTGCTCTACGAGATAGGTCTTTACCGACCGGAATGAGGTTATGTGTCTTGCCCTCCAAGTGAGGGCCCGGGTTCAGAGTCTGGGGGTTTGGCAGCGTTCTTCTGCCGGTGTCGCCTGTGCTGCCAGAACGCGATCACACCTCCTAGCGCCAGGCCGACGCCGGCCGCTGTGAGTACAGATGCCTTGGTGTCCGAACCTGCCGGTGCCGCGGGCCCCGGCAGAGACGGCTCAGCGGTGCTCGGTGCTACACGGGATGGCGAAATTGTGGTTGAAGGCTGTTCGTGGACGCTGGCGATGGTGAAGATATAGGAGCCGGAGACGGGGTGACCATCGGCTGAGACCACGCGGTAGCCGACGGTGTACAGGCCGTCCGTGAGTCGGTCGGGCCCGAGGGCGACAGTGAGGCGCGGCCCTTCGACCCTTGCCGAGCCTGACACCCAGTCGCGACCATCAGCGCTGGTAACGGCGACGTCAGCGAACGCTGGATTGATTTCCTCGGAGAAGTTCAGCACGACT
>JAGQTR010000362.1 GCA_020438915.1 Mycobacterium sp. | reverse complement strand
GAGCTCGACACCGTCGAGCAGGGCCCGCGCGGCGGCCAAACCGCCCAGCGCGTCAACCATGCCCCGCCCGCCGTCGGTGCAGGCACTGCCCCCGAGCCCGACGACGATGCGATCCGCACCCGCCTCTCTGGCGGCGGCGATGAGCTGACCGACGCCGCGGCTGTGCGCGTCGAGCGCCGTGCGCACCGTCGGCGGGCTGTCCAGCAGCCCCAGTCCGCATGCCTGCGCACTTTCGATGTAGGCCGTGACCGGTGGATGTGACGGGTTTGCCTCCAGGACCCACCGAGCCTCCACATCGTCGTCCAGCGGACCGCGGACCGTCGCCGTACGCACCTGACCCAGTCGACTCGCCAGCACCTCCACGAACCCCGGCCCCCCGTCCGATTGCGGAGCGAGGATCAGCCGGTCTCCCGGCCGGGAACTGCGCCAGCCCTGCCCGATGGACCGAGCGGCCTGCACCGCGGTGAGACTGTCGCCGAAGCAGTCCGGGGCGATCAGGACGGTGCGAGCACCGCCGCCGCCGGCATCAGCGTCTTCGCGCGCCATCACCGCAGATTAGGGCCTCGCTCGGCGAACCGCATGCCCAGACGGGTCGGCCTCGCCGGTTCCCCGACGGCGGCGGCGAAGTAACCTGGCAGTGTGAAGCTGCTGGGCCGCAAGAAAGACGATCCCGAGGGGTCAAGGGAAGACGGGGCTGCGGTGTCTGCCGACGCCGAGCGCCAGCACCGCGAGAGCGCCGATGCCAGGCCCACCGGCCCGCGTGTGACCACGGCACCCAAAGGTAAACCGACTCCCAAGCGCAGCGAGGCGAGCCGCAAACGTGGCCCGGTCGCTCCCGCGCCGTTGACCAGTGCCGAGGCCCGCCGGCGCCGTAAGCAACTGGGTGGCCCGAAATTGTCCCGCGAGGAGAAGAAAGCACAACGCGCGGAGCGCCGCACAATCATGTCGCAGCGACGCGAGAAGATGATGGCCGGCGAGGCCGCCTACCTGTTACCTCGGGACCAGGGACCAGTACGCCGATATGTGCGTGACGTGGTGGATTCGCGGCGCAATCTCCTCGGCCTATTTATGCCCTCGGCACTCGGGCTGGTGTTCGTCATGCTGGCGGTGCCCTCGGTACAGGTGCAGCAACTGCTGTCACCGGCAATGCTCCTGCTGGTGGTCATCATGGTCATCGATGGCTTCGTCCTCGGCCGAAAGGTGAACCGCATGGCCGATGAGAAATTCGCCGACAATACCGAATCCGGCTGGAAGCTCGGTTTTTACGCCGCCAGCCGCGCCTCGCAGCTACGCCGGATGCGTGCGCCGCGACCACAGGTCGAACGCGGCACCCCCGTCGTGTGACGCCGTCGGTGTCGTACTTTCCCGTCATTGCACCCCCTGATGCCGAAGCCGCCAACGCTGCGCGGGAGCGGCACACCACGCTGACCAAGCCGATCGGCGCGCTGGGTCGCCTGGAGGACCTCTCGGTGTGGGTGGCAGCTTGCCAGGGCAGCTGTCCCCCAAATCAATTCGCACGGGCGCGAGTGGTGGTGTTCGCCGCCGATCACGGTGTGGCCGACGCCGGGGTGTCGGCCTACCCCGCCGAGGTGACCGCCGCCATGGTGGCCAACTTCGAGGCCGGCGGTGCTGCGGTGAACGTCCTCGCCGCCCTGGCCGGCGCCGGTGTGCGGGTCGTCGACATCGCGGTGGATACCGCCGAGCCGCTGTCCCCCGCGATCGGCACCCACAAGGTGCGCCGCCGCAGCGGCAACATCGCCGTCGCCGACGCCCTGACACCCGACGAGGTGGTCGAGGCGATCGAGGCGGGACGGCAGATCGCCGATGAAGAGGTCGACGGCGGGGCCGATCTGTTGATCGCCGGCGACATGGGGATCGCGAACACCACCCCGGCGACCACCCTGGTCGCGGCGTTGACCGACACCGAGCCGGTTCTCGCCGTGGGCCGAGGCACCGGAATCGACGATGCCGGCTGGGCGCGCAAAACCGCTGCGGTTCGCGACGCGCTCTACCGGACGCGCGGGCTGTCCGCCGATCCCATTGCATTGCTGCGCATCTGTGGCGGCGCCGACTTGGCCGCGATCACCGGATTCTGCGCTCAGGCCGCGGTGCGACGCACTCCGCTGCTGCTGGACGGCGTCGTTGTCACGGCTGCGGCGCTGGCGGCCGAGCGGCTGGCGCCCGGCGCGAAGCAGTGGTGGCAGGCCGGGCACCGATCGACCGAACCAGCGCATTCGCTGGCGTTGCGCGCCTTGGAACTAGATCCCATAGTCGAGCTCGAGATGCGGCTGGGGGAAGGGACGGGGGCCTTGGTCGCGCTGCCCGTCCTGCGCGCGGCCGTCGGCACACTCGCGTCGATGGCCACCTTCCAAGAAGCCGGTATTGACACATGATCGGTTCTGTCGCAGGCGCTTTCACGTTCGCGACGGTATTCCCCGCTCCCGGGCGCGCCACGCATGTCGGCCGTGGTGTAGTGACCGCGCTTCCGGTCGCCGGAGCGGCCCTGGGCGCACTGACCGCGGCTGCGCAGTGGGTGGGCACTCAGGCGTTCGGCGCCGGCAGCGCGTTGGCGGGTGCGCTGGCGGTGGCAGTACTTCTGGCGGCCACCCGGGGTCTTCACATCGACGGCCTCTCCGACACTACCGATGCGCTGGGCTGCTACCGCCCGCCGGATCAGGCGCTAGCGGTGATGCGTGACGGCTCAGCCGGCCCTTTCGGCGTGGCCGCAGTGGTCCTGACGATGCTGCTACAGACCTTTGCCTTCGCCCAAATGACCTGGCTGGCGGTGCTCGTCGTGGTGACCGCGGGCCGGGTGGCCGTAGTCGCTGCGTGCCGTCGAACGGTTCCCGCGGCTCCCGGCAGCGTTCTGGGCGGACTGGTCGCGGGAACCCAACCGCTCTGGGTGGTGGGCCTGTGGGTGCTGACGGTGACCGCCCTGGCCGTTCCGGCCTGCCCGCACCGCTGGCAAGGCCCGCTCGTGGTGCTGGTCGCCGTCGGGTGTGGCCTAGCACTGGCTGCGCACTGTGTGCGCAGGTTCGGCGGCATCACCGGCGATGTGCTGGGCGCCTCGCTCGAAGTGACCACCACGCTGGCAGCGGTGGGAATGGTGATCGGCTAG
>JAGQTR010000361.1 GCA_020438915.1 Mycobacterium sp. | reverse complement strand
CCGCTGTTCCAGGGGCTGGTCAGCGGCGGCGCGGGCGCGATCGGCTACGGCCTCGGTGTCTTCGCGGTCTGGCTGGTGCGCTATATGCGCTCGAAGGACACCAGCCCGCCCGCGCCGCGCTGGGCCTGGCTCGTGCTCGTCGCCGTCGGCGCCGTGGGGATGATCCTGATGGTCATCTCGTTCCACCGCTGGCAGGACGACGTCCGCGACCTGATGGGTGTGCCACGATTGGCACTTTGGGACTATCCGCTGGCCGCAGTGCTGTCGCTGATCACCCTGTTCGTTCTTGTCGAGATTGGCCAGCTGGTGGGCAGGCTGGTGCGTTTCCTGGTGGGCCAGCTGAATCGCTTTGCCCCACCACGGGTTTCATCCGTGGTCGTGGTCGCGCTACTGATCGCGTTGACGATCGCTCTGCTTAACGGCGTGGTCGCGCGATTCGCGATGAGCACCATCAACAACACCTTCGCGGCAGTCAACGACGAAACCGATCCCGATTTCGCCGCACCCGACACGCCACTGCGCTCCGGTGGGCCCGAATCGCTGGTGAGTTGGGAGTCACTGGGCCACCAGGGACGTATCTTCATCGACGGCGGTCCCTCGGTCGAGCAGCTCACCGAGTTCAACGGCAGCCCCGCGATGGAGCCGATTCGCGCCTACGCGGGCCTGCATTCCGCCGACGGGATCCAGGCGACCGCCAAGCTGGCCGCGCGGGAACTGCAGCGCACCGGTGGGCTGGATCGCGCGGTGGTCGCAGTGGCCACCACGACCGGCACCGGCTGGATCAACGCCGCCGAGGCTGCCGCGCTGGAGTACATGTACAACGGCGATACCGCGATCGTCAGCATGCAGTACTCGTTCCTGCCAAGTTGGCTGTCGTTCCTCGTCGACAAGCAGAACGCCCTCCAAGCCGGCCAGGCGTTGTTCGAGGCGGTGGACGAGTTGATCCGCGAAATGCCCGAGGCGCAGCGGCCGACGCTGGTGGTGTTCGGCGAAAGCCTGGGATCGTTCGGCGGGGAGGCGCCGTTCCTCGCGTTGAACAACCTCATCGCCCGGACCGACGGTGCCCTGTTCAGCGGTCCGACGTTCAACAACACCATCTGGACCGATCTGACACGCACGCGCGATCCCGGGTCGCCGGAGTGGCTGCCGATCTATGACAAGGGCGCCAACGCCCGGTTCGTCGCCGAACCCCGCAACCTCGGGCGGCCTGATGACCCGTGGGGTCAGCCGCGCGTGGTGTACCTGCAGCACGCGTCGGATCCGATCGCGTGGTGGAGTCCCGATCTGCTGTTCGCCGAACCGGACTGGCTGCGCGAACCCCGGGGCTACGACGTGTCTCCGGAGACCGAATGGATTCCGATCGTCACATTTCTGCAGGTGTCGGCGGACATGGCGGTGGCGATCAATGTTCCCGACGGCCATGGCCACGTCTACGTCAAGGACGTCGCCAACGCCTGGGCGGCGATCCTGTCACCACCGGGATGGTCGGCGGAGAAGACCGAGAAGCTACGGCCGTTGCTCCGCAGCGACGAGAACTCCTAGGCCACACTCGCACGTTCGTTCGCGCCGCATAGATTGGACGTATGCGCAGCTACCCGCTTGGCTCCCTCAGCGCCGCCGTAGCAGGTCTGGCGATTCTGTCGGGGTGCTCATCAGACACCGAGCCGACGTCGACGCCGGCTGCACCCACCACATCCACGACCGGCGGGACAGTGACCCCGACGTCGGTGGCACCCGGTGACGTCGGGGTATCCCGCGACGGGGTGACGACGGCTGTCGGTGCACCCGCGGAGTCCACCGAGGACGACTACTTTCAGGCCTGTCGAGCCGCCACGACGTGGATGGACCAACAGGGCGGTGAACCGAGTGCACAGTTCGAGCCCTATCTGGAGGCGGTCCAGAGCACGGGGTCGGCCGGCCCGGGGACATTCGGTCGGCCGTGGTCGGAGCTGTCACCGGGACAGCAGTCCGCAGTCATCGTCGCCGTGCAGGCAGCCGTCGACGGGTTGTGCGGATAACCCCAATCGGGTCCGCCCCACCGGGGCCCTCAAGGGCGCAGAATGGGCACCATGCGGGTCGCACTGGCACTGGGCAGTGGCGGGGCGCGCGGCTACGCGCACATCGGCGTCATCAACGAATTGCACGAGCGGGGCCACGAGATCGTGGGAATCGCCGGGTCCTCCATGGGTGCATTGGTCGGCGGACTGGAAGCCGCCGGCAAGCTCGATGAATATGCCCTATGGGCAAGCTCTTTGACACAACGTGCGGTACTGCGGCTCCTGGATCCGTCGATCACTGCGGCCGGTGTGCTGCGCGCGGAGAAGATCCTCGAGGCCGTGCGCGAGATCCTCGGCACACTCACCATCGAAGAGTTGCCGGTTCCGTTCACCTCGGTGGCTACCGACCTGATCACCGGCAAGTCGGTGTGGATGCAGCGCGGTCCGGTGGACGACGCGATCCGGGCATCGATCGCAATACCCGGCGTCATCACGCCCCATCTTCTCGGTGGCCGACTGCTCGCCGACGGCGGCATCCTGGACCCGATTCCGATGGCGCCCATCGCCGCGGCCACCGCAGATGCCACGATCGCAGTGAGCCTGTCCGGAGACGATCGGCACGCCCGTCGCGGCCCGGCCGAGAGTCTCACCACCGATTTACTGAACCGTATGTGGCGCAGCACATCCGCGCTGTTCGACACCAAGGCGGCGCGATCACTACTCGACACCCAGACAGGTCGCTCGGTAATGGGCCGATTCATCGCTAACGAGGATGACGAGACCGACGGGGAACAGAGCGTGCCCGCGGTCCCCAAGCTGGGCGGATTCGAGGTGATGAACCGCACCATTGATATCGCGCAGAGCGCACTGGCACGCCACACGCTGGCGGCCTATCCGCCTGATCTGCTGATCGAGATTCCCCGGACCGTCTGCCGTAGCCTGGATTTTCATCGCGCCAACGAGGTGATCGAGATCGGTCAGGAACTCGCCAGCGTGGCCCTTGACGCGCTCGACACCCTCGACGACTCTGTCTCAGAGCCGTAGAAACCGCGCCACCCGGTGCGCTTCGCGACGTCCCTGCACCCGGCCCGCCTCCGCCGACGGCCGACGGCACGCGGGATCCAGCGAGTTGGGCCCGAATGCGGCTAGTGACTCCGAATCGGCGAACATCGCCAACGTCGCACCGGGAAACGCGTCGATCTCTTCGGCGGCAGGCGTCCCCCAGGGCGACGGTGCGTCCGCGGCGGAAGGCACGAGTGCGACCGCAACGTCGCAGTCCGGTACCGCAGCCATGTTCACGGCGCTGCCCACTCCGCCGTCCATGAATCGCCGACCACCGATCGTCACCGGTGGCCACGCTGCGGGGACCGCGCAACTCGCGGCGACTGCGTCAACCAGATCGACGCCGGAATCGTTGTCGAACACCACGAGTTCGCCGGTGGCAATGTCGATTCCAGTGACACGCAGCATCCGCTGTGGCCAGTCGTGGGAAGGCAGCCGGTGGGCGATCACCGATCTGCGAACCGACTCCGGGACCATCTCGCCCCGCCTCGACACATCCAACGCGACCGCGCCGATTTGTTTCAGCTTCTGCGACTTGGTCGCACCCGGTGTGAGCATCGCGTCGACAAACAACTCGGAGATGGCGTCCACGGACACACCTGGGTGGATTTCATGGGTTTCGCCCGCGGCCACCTGCCGGGCGAACAATTCGTCCAGCGACAGGCCGCTGCCGATCTGGGCCGCCACCGCCGAACCGGCCGACGTTCCGAGCAGCACATCGGAACCGAGCAGCCTCTCGCCCGCTTCGGGCACTTCATCGGAAATCCCCAACAGAACACCGGTTTCCCAGGCGATGCCGGCCAATCCGCCACCGCCGAGCACCAGCGCACGTCTGCTGGTTGTCATGATGGGTTCGCCAGGTGGGCACCGAAGAACTCGAACACGCGACGGTAGGCGTCGTCTGTCACCTCGGCATCATGGCCGAATCCGACGATGCGCAGGAAAGGTTGTCCGGGAATCTCATTGGCGAACGCGTGCCCCACACCGGGATAGACCTTGACGTCATTGCAGACATCGTTGCGGTCCAAGGCCTGCCGCAGCCGGGGGCCGTTCCCAAGATTCAACACGTCCTTCTTGCCGAAGCTGGCGACCACAGGACATGAGCCGCCGTCTAAGAAGCTGTAGTCACGGATGATCGACGGATAGAACGGCGCCGCGGCATCGAACCCTTTGGTGCCCATCACAAGTGCGAATCCTCCGCCCATGCAGAATCCCGCGATCCCGATCCTTCCGGTGCAGTCCGGCCGGTCAGCGAGCACGCCGCGAGCCGCATTCAGGTCATCCACGGCCTCCCCTTTGCGCTGCGCCATCGATCGCAGCACCGTCCTGACGCACCGGACGTAGGAGCCTCGTGAGAAAAGGTCGGGCGCGATCGCCAGGAAGCCGTTATCAGCGAATCGCTCGGTATTGCGCCGGATATCGTCGCTCAGACCGAGTGCGTCATGCACGACCACCACGCCCGGCCACGGTCCGCTTCCCGCGGGGACGGCCAGCACTGCGGACACCGGGCCGGTGGCCGTCGGCATCGCCGTGTTCGTTACAGCGCTCATCTAGCGGAGAAGTTCGCCGGAGAGTTGTTCGAGGCCCTGCCGAGCGAAGCCCCGCCACCAACCTGCCCCACTGTGCGGGTCTGCCCCACGGTCGTCCAGTCGCCGTTCTGGTCTCGAACGGCCTTGACCGGGCTGATCGGGCCGTACCATCGGCTGAAAATCGAGGGAAGTGACACCGCCAACGTGCGCCCGAAGGCGGTGTCGACGTCTACGGGTATTGCGCGGGACTGCTCCATCACGTGTGCCCTTGTCATGACGAGCAATGGTAGTCCTCAAGGCTTGAGCTCGGTGTTCAGCGGAAGCGGGGTGCGGCCTTGCCGGTTACCAACGGCAGGTCCAGATAGGTTGCGATTCCAGGCGGGGCCGCGCATACCGCGGGCACCGAGTTCACACAGTGCGCGGCGGTGCCGACAAGGCCGTACTCCGGACCCTGCCCACCGATCTCGGATTGAAAGCCTCTCACCGACACGGTGAAGTCCGGGTTTCCGCGCACCTCCATCTCATAGCGCTGCCCCTCGGAACCGAATGACCATGCGGGGTCGAGGTTCTCCTCGCCCATCAACCAGTTCACCGTCACCCGTACTACGACCTCACCGCCGGCCAGCGCCTCCCAGTGAAATTTGCGACCGGCCACCTGCCCAGGCTGGATCCGGCCTATAGGCGAGTCGATCGCCGCGGTGGCAACCGCCACCTCCTGGGATGTCCGCACTGGAGAATCTGTTGCAAAACCTAACTGGTCCACGCACATTCGGACCGCCTGGATGAAACCGGCGTCCAGCACCTTCTGCATCGGTCCGGTCAGGGCCTCATCCGGCGCCCCGCCGAAACCCATTACGTGCCGGAGCACCTCGGGCGCCTCGTAGGTACGCAGATCGGAGTACTCCTCAGCTCTGACAAATGTCACACCTGTAGACATCGCCGACAACATCAGTGGGAACTTCTCGCTGATCCCGCCCGGGGCGATGCCGGTCCCGTGCAACGTGGCGTTGCCCTCGAGCGCAGCGGTCCGCAGCGGCGCACCGCTGCGCTCACTCGGATACAGCCAGCCGACCGGGGTCACGACGTTCTTACCCGACCTCAGCAGCGAGGCCACTTCTTCGGGGTTGGCCATCAGCGGCGCGTAGATGACCGCGTCGGCTTCCAGCGCCAGGATCTCCTCGATGCTGTCGGTCGCGGTGACACCGAGCGGCTCGGTGCCGACAATCTGGCCAACATCGCGACCCGCCTTGGCAGCCGAGTGCACCCAGCACCCAACCAGTTCGAGCTCGGGATGTTCCAGAACACCGTGGATCGCGGCAACCCCGACACCACCGGTGGCCCACTGCACGACACGCAGCGCCATGACCCTCCCATCCAGAAGAAAACTGGAACACGTTCTAATCAGGCTTACACCAGGAACCCGGCCCAGCGGAGGTAATCGGGTCAATCGTCCGCCATCAGGCCGGTTGGCCGGTGCACCCGCGCACCGCGCATTAGGGTGAATTCGCCGGTAGCCACACACCCAAGGAGTGACGATGAGCGACCCCCAACGGGAATCCCGCGTCGGCACCCAGATCGGCCCGTACCGGCTGCGCAGACTGCTGGGCCGGGGCGATATGGGTGAGGTGTACGAGGCCGAGGACACCGTGAAGGGGCGCATCGTCGCCCTGAAACTGTTGGCGGAAGCAGTTTCTGACGATCCGGCGTTCCGGGAACGGCTGCAACGTGAAGCACAAGCGGCCGGACGCTTACAGGAGCCCCATATCGTGCCGATCCACGACTACGGGGAGGTCGACGGTCTGTTTTTCGTCGACATGCGAATGATCGACGGCACCGATCTGCGCCGCCTATTGCAGGCCCAGGGGCCGATGGCACCGGCACGCGCAGTCGCGATCGTGCGCCAGATCGCCTCTGCTCTCGACGCCGCACACGCGCGCGACGTCCTGCACCGGGACGTCAAACCCGAGAACATCCTGATCACGCGCGAGGATTTTGCCTATCTGGTCGATTTCGGAATCGCCAACGCGGTAACCGATGAGAAGCTCACCAAGCTGGGCAGCGCCGTCGAGACATACGCCTATATGGCCCCGGAGCGCTTCCGCACCACGGAGATCACCCATCGTGCCGACGTGTACGCGCTGGCTTGCGTCCTACACGAGTGCCTCACCGGGTCCCGGCCCTACCCCGGCGACAGCATCAGTGCCGTTGTCGCCGCCCACCTCAACCAGCCTGCCCCGCACGCCAGTCAACTGCGGCCGGGGGTCCCGGACGCCATCGACCAAGTCCTAGCCCGCGGGATGGCCAAGCGGCCGGAAGATCGGTACAACAGCGCAGGCGAGTTGGCCACCGCTGCCACCGATGCACTGACTCGCCGCGACCAGGACCACGCCGCCTCGATTCTGCAGCGCAGTC
>JAGQTR010000360.1 GCA_020438915.1 Mycobacterium sp. | reverse complement strand
GGTCGACGATCATGATGTTCTCCGCCACGTCCTTGACCGAGGCGCGCAGCGCGGCCGGGTCGGCGTGCGCCGGCAACGTGCCCTTGATCGGGCTCGATATGACCCCCTCGCCGGAGCGGCGCAGGAACAGCTCCGGTGACAGCGACGCCACCGCCCCCCATTCGCCGGCGACGTAAGCCGCGCGGGCCGGTGCGGTGCGTGCCACGGCGTCGATGAAGAAATCGATGGCGTCGCCGTCGAGCACCCCGATGAACTGCGTGCACACGCACGCTTGATAAACCTCGCCGGCACCGATGGCTTCGAGGCAGGCGAGCACCCCCCGGTGGTGGGCGGATCGGTCGGCCTCACCCCAGGTTATGGCGGCGGTGCGCCGGAAAGGCGGTGCCTGCAGGGCCTCGGAGATCCACGCTGGAAGCCCCGTGCCCGAAAGGCTTTCGTACCACCACGTGCCGCTGCGGTCACGCCGCAGCACGTGGTCCGACCAACCACCGGCAGCCCGTGGGATCCGCGGTCCCGCGGCGTCGGCTCCAGGGTCGGGGTAGGAGAGGTAGCCGAACCAGCCGCCGCCGACCGGACCGGCGTCCCGCCCGGTCGCGGGTTCCAGGCCGCTGGACGCGGAATCGAAGACGTCGCTGGGTGCCACCTCGCAGGTATGCACAGACGGTCCGATGATCGCCTGCGACTCGAACCATTCACCGATCAGGGCAGCGGGTGCGGCCAGGCCCAGCCGCGCGGTGGCCGCGGCCACGAGTCGCAGCACCGCCGGCCCACTGCCCAGGTCGCCGAGTCGCTCGATGCGCACCGGATCAGCTTGTCAGACGCCGCGGCTGATCTCCCGCTTGATATCGGCCCCGGCCAGCTTTTCGGGGTTGCGCATCGCGTAGAAATGGGTGATCTTGCCGTCGATGACCTCGACGGTGATGACACCTTCGAAGCTGTCACCGAGGTAGAGCCGCAGCGCCGGGGCGTTGTTGTACATGGCCGGTTCGACGCGGCCACCCTCACCGGCCAGCCGGACCAACCCGATGATGAACTTGGCCACCCGATCGGCGCCCAACACCGGCTTGCGGGCCGCGCTGACCTTTCCGTCGCTGTCGGAGGTCCACACCACATCCGGTGCCAGCATCGCCATCAGCGCCTCGAGGTCACCGGTTGAGGCCGCGGCGAAGAATCGTGCTGTCAGCTCCGAGGACATCGTCGGGTCGACGGGCTCGAACCGCTTGCGCCGGGCCTGCACGTGTTCGCGAGCGCGGTGGGCCATCTGCCGGACCGCCGCCGGTGACTTGCCGAGCGCCTCGGATATTTCGTCGTGGCTGAACCCGAAGACCTCGCGCAGCACGAAGATCGCGCGCTCGTCGGGGCTGAGCGTCTGCAGGACGACCAGCATCGCCATCGACACCGACTCGGCCAGCACGACGTCTGCCGCCGCGTCCTGTTCGGTCAACAGCGGTTCGGGCAGCCACGGGCCGACGTAATCCTCGCGCCTGCGGGACTGCGCTCGCAGCGCGTTGAGCGCCTGGCGGGTGACGAGTTGGGCGAGATAGGCCTTGGTGTCGGTGACCCGGGCCAGGTCCACCTCGGCCCACCGCAGGTAGCTTTCCTGCAGCACGTCGTCGGATTCGGTGGCGCTGCCCAGTATCTCGTATGCGATCGTGAACAACAGCGGCCGCAGCGCGGTGAAACGCTCGACGTGCTCATTCATGAGGGCACCGCGTCGGCGGCCAGCTTTTCCCGGCGCTTGCCGCCCTTGAGCCAGAAGTAGCTTCCCGGTTTGCGGGCTTCACGGGACAGGAAAGAGACCGTGCCCTTGCAGACCGCTTCCTTGATCAGCGCAGCAGTGCGGCCGCCGAGGTAGAGCGGCATCACGGTGTCGTCGAGGTGCGCCGCCTGGATCAGGCCTGCCGAGCGGCCGAGGCTGATGCATTGCCCGGTGAAGGCCTGGTTGAGCGGTGCCGGCGCGGTGCCGGCGATCCGGCTCAGCACCGTGTTCGCGGCCTGGGCGCCCAGCGGGATGGCTGCCTGGCAGCTCATTCGCAACGGTAGGTCCGACGGGGCGGCCGCGTCACCGGCGGCGACGATGCGGGGATCGTCGACACTGGTCAGGGTCTCGTCGGTGAGTATTCGCCCGAGCCCGTCGGTGGTCAGGTCGCTGCGCGCGGCCAGGTCGGGCACGCCGAAGCCCACGGTCCAGATGGTCAACGCGCTGGCCACCCGGCGGCCGTCTGCCAGGACTACCGCGTCTGCGAGCACCTCGGTGACGGTGGCGCCGGGACCGTCGATCACGGTGACGCCGAGTTTTTTCATCCGTTTGACGGCCGCGCGGCGGCCCCCCGTGCTCAGATACGGCCCCAGCACGCTGCCGCAGATCAGCGTTACGCGTCGGCCCTCCTCGGCGAGTTCGGCAGCTGTCTCCAGTCCGGTGGGTCCGGCGCCGACGACGCATATCGGTGCCTCTGCAGCAGCTGCCTGCACGGCTGCCCGTAACCGCGAAGCGTGTTCGTACTCTGCGATCGGGTATGCGAATTCATCCGCGCCGGGCACCGTCGCTGTGGAGCCGGTGCTGCCGACGGCATAGATGAGGTAGTCGTAGCCCAAGCTGTCGCCGGATGCGAGCTCGACCTGGCGGGTGGCCGCGTCGATCTTGTCGACGTGGTCCACGGTCAGCGTGATGCCCTGCCCGAGCACCGTGGCGTAGTCGACAACCGCGTCGTCGGATCCGGTGACGAGCTGGTGCAGCCGAATCCGCTCCACGAAAGAGGGCCGCGGGTTGACGACCGTGATGTCGATGTTCGCGTTGAGGCGCAGGCGGTTGGCCGCCAGGACACCGGCGTAGCCGCCGCCGATGACGACGACCCGGGTGTTTTCTCCAGTCATGATGTTTCGCTTTCTCTCGGACGTGGCCGTTTTCTCGTGCCGACCTTGAGACACCGCCGGTCCGCCGGACGTGACACCAAGTGATGTACATCACATCGCAGGGTGGGTTCAGTCGGTGTGGTGACGGGGAAATACCCCGACCGGGGCCGGGAGCGACGTGCCGGGCGCCAACCGTGTCGATACCGCGGTGAACGTCCGCTGATCGTCGGGCTGGCCGAGCAGGTCCAGCAACGTGCTCATCGCCCCGGGCATCACGGGCTGGCTCAACACGGCGGCGATGCGCACCACCTCCAGCGTCGTATAGAGCACGGTGGCGAAGCGTTCTCGGGCTTCCGCGGTGTCGGCCTTGCGCAGCACCCACGGCTCCTGTGTGGAGAAATAGCGGTTGGCCGCACCCAGCACCGACCAGATCGCCTCGAGCGCGAGGTGCATCGCCGGCACGTCGAAGTGCGCGCGAACCTTCGGTAGCAGGGCGTCGGCGAGGGACAACAACTCGAGGTCGGCGTCGGTAAATGGGCCCGGTTCAGGCACCACGCCATCGAGGTTCTTGTTGACCATCGACAGCGACCGTTGGGCGAGGTTTCCGAATTCGTTGGCCAGGTCGGCGTTGACGCGGCCGATGATGGCTTCTTCGCTGTAGCTGCCGTCCTGCCCGAACGGCACCTCGCGCAGCAGGAAGTACCGCACCTGATCGAGCCCGAACGCGTCGACGAGCGCGAGGGGGTCGACGACGTTGCCGACGGACTTGCTCATTTTTTCGCCGCTGACGAGCAGAAATCCGTGTACGAACACCCTCTTGGGAAGTTCGATACCGGCCGACATCAGGAATGCCGGCCAGTAGACCGTGTGGAATCGGATGATGTCCTTGCCGATCATGTGCAGGTCGGCCGGCCAGTACTTGCCGAAGTTCTCCGAGTCGGTGTCGGGGAAGCCGGTTCCGGTCAGATAGTTGGTCAGCGCATCGACCCACACGTACATGACGTGGTCGGGGTGGTTGGGCACGGGCACGCCCCAGTCGAAGGTGGTTCGCGAGATCGACAGGTCGCGCAACCCTCCCGAGACGAAGCTGACGATCTCATTGCGCCGCACGTCGGGTCCGATGAACTCGGGATGAGCCTGGTAGTGCGCCAGCAGGCGTTCGGCATAGGCCGACAGCCGGAAAAAGTAGGTTTGTTCCTCGGTCCAGGTCACCTCGGTGCCGGTCTCGATGGAGACTCGGGATCCGTCGGGGCGCTCCTGGAGTTCATCGTCGGCGTAGAAACGCTCGTCGCGCACCGAGTACCAGCCCGAGTAGGAGTCGAGGTAGATATCGCCGGCGGCGTCCATCGCGGTCCAGAGCGCGACGGATGCCTCGGTGTGGTCGGGGTCGGTGGTGCGGATGAACCGGTCGAACGTGACGCCGAGCCGCTCCTGCATGACCTGGAATGCGTCGGAGTTCCGCCGGGCCAATTCGGCGGTTGCGATGCCCTCCGCGGCGGCGGCCTGCGCCATCTTCAGGCCGTGCTCATCGGTACCGGTGAGGAAGCGGACGTCGAAGCCGTCGAGACGCTTGAACCGGGCCACCGCGTCGGTCGCGATGTACTCGTAGGCGTGGCCGATGTGCGGCGATCCGTTGGGATAGGCGATCGCGGTGGTGATGTAGTACGGCGCGCCACCCGCGCCTGGGGAAGGCTCTGTCGTCACCGGAGTCACCTTAAAGTGTTGGGCGTGAGCTCCCACCGACAGCAGCGCGAGCCACCCCCGATCCCGGAGCCCCTCACGCCGCTGGTCGACGCGCACACCCATCTGGACGCGTGCGGCGCCGTCGACGCCGACGACGTGCGTGCGATCCTGGACCGTGCAGCTCAGGCGGGAGTCCGGACGGTCGTCACCATCGCCGATGACCTGGCCTCGGCCCGGTGGGTGGTGGAAGCCGCCGAGTGGGATCGGCGGGTGTACGCCGCCGTCGCGCTGCATCCGACGCGGGCCAACGCATTGACACCCGAGGCCAAGACCGAGATCGAGCTGCTGGCCGAGCACCCGCGGGTCGTCGCGATCGGGGAGACGGGCATGGACATGTATTGGCCCGGTCGCCTGGAGGTCTTCGCGACGCCTGCCGAGCAACGCGAGGCGTTCGCCTGGCACATCGACCTGGCCAAGCGGACCGGTAAGCCGCTGATGATCCACAACCGTGACGCCGACGCCGAGGTGCTCGAGGTATTGCGCGCCGAGGGAGCTCCCGAGACTGTGATCTTCCACTGTTTTTCCTCCGACGCCGCGATGGCGCGGACGTGCGTTCAGGCCGGGTGGCTGCTGAGTCTTTCCGGGACGGTGAGCTTCAAAAATGCCCGTGAGCTGCGTGAAGCCGCGAAACTCATCCCAGCTGACCAGCTGCTGGTGGAGACGGATGCGCCGTTCCTCACCCCGCACCCGTATCGCGGGGCACCCAACGAGCCCTACTGTCTGCCCTACACTGTGCGAGCGCTGGCCGACATCCTCGGCCGGCCCGCGGAGCTGATCGCCGAGGAGAGTTCCGTGACGGCGGAGCGAGCTTACGGGTTGCAGAGTTGCCGCTCGTAGACCTTTTCGTTACCGTCTTGTGATCAAACACGGGTCAAGCCACCTGCTGCCCGTATTGCCTAGTCGGGGATAGACGACATTGTGAATGCTGTAAAGAAACTTCATGGCGCGCGCTCGCCGATGCTGCGTGTCCTGGTCGCCGCGATTTTGCTGGTTTTGGTGTTCGCGGGCGGAACCGCGGTTGCCGCGCACAAGACCGTGACGCTGACCGTGGACGGCGCGTCGATGACCGTCGCGACGATGAAGTCCCGCGTCATCGACGTGGTCAGCGAGAACGGCTTCGAGGTCGACGACCGTGACGATCTGTATCCGGCCGCCGATACACCTGTCGCGCAGACCGAGACGATCGTGCTGCGTCGCAGCCGGCCCTTGGAGATCTCCACCGATGGGGGCGGCACCGAACAGGTCTGGACCACCGCGTCGACCGTGCAGGAGGCGCTGGCCCAGCTGCAGATGACCGACAAGGCGCCGCTGGCGGCCTCGCGCGGCAGTCGCGTCCCGCTTGCCGGCATGGCGCTGCCGGTGGTCAGTCCCAGGACGGTGCACGTGAACGACGGCGGTGCGATCAGCACTGTCCACCTCGCCGCACCCAACGTCGCGGCTCTACTGGATGCTGCGGGAGTTCCACTGCAACAAAGCGATACGGTCGTTCCGTCGCCGTCGTCTCCGGTCGTCGACGGCATGCAGATTCAGGTCACCCGGGTCCGGGTCGCCAAAGTCACCCAACGGTTGCCGCTCAACCCGAACAATCAACGCATCGAAGATGTGACGCTGAACATGAGTCGACAGATTGTCGAGGATCCGGGCAGTCCCGGCACCCAGGACGTCACGTTCGCGGTGGCCACCGTCAACGGGGTGGAGACCGGCAGGCTGCCCGTTGCCAACGTCGTGGTTTCCCCGGCACGCGACGGTGTGCTGCGGGTCGGCGCAAAGCCGGGCACCGAGGTGCCGCCGGTGTCCAACGGAGGCACCTGGGACGCGCTGGCGCGTTGCGAAGCGGGAGGTAATTGGGCGATCAACACCGGCAACGGATATTTCGGTGGGGTCCAATTTGACCAAAACACCTGGGAGCGCAGTGGTGGTCTGCGCTATGCTCAGAGGGCTGATCTGGCAACCAGAGAAGAGCAGATCGCGATTGCTGAAATCACTCGGTCGCGTCAAGGATGGGGGGCGTGGCCGACCTGTAGCGGGAGGATCGGTGCGTCGTGACAATACGACTGCTCGGGCGGACGGAGATTCGACACCTGGCCAAGGCCATGGACTTCCGGCCGCGAAAGTCGTTCGGTCAGAACTTCGTGCACGACGCCAACA